>CAYULU010000001.1:0-104609 GCA_964445745.1 uncultured bacterium
AGGCGCGAATTTGTTCCGCTGTGTTTTTCGCGGCAACCTCGTTATGCAGATAATTCACGGCGATTTGAGCGCCCTTTTCGGCAAGCGCGAGTGCTGTTGCTTTTCCAATCCCGCGGGAGGCGCCTGTGATGAGAGCTGTTTTTCCATGGAGAGACTGTGTCATAAGGGGAAAGAATAGCAAAGAACCTCCAAAATCTCAAAGCAAATATCAAATTTTAATCAATTTTTTAGCGCAGGTAAAATTTTTCTCGACAAATTACAATTTGCTTTAGTATGATACCGCAAATGGGACACTTAACGATATCCATTCAACGTATTTTACAAGCACAAGGCGCCGTGAATGACGGAAGCTCTTGTGCTTTTTTTCTTACCACCAATCAAAATCACTTTAAAAGGGACGGGCGATGGATGAACGCCGGACCCTTTTTTATTGCCTAAGGAGGAATGTACCATGTCAGTTTTTATTGGACGTGATCGTAAGGCGCGTCGAGCGTATGGTTTTGACGAAATCGCCCTTGTACCCGGTGATGTCACGATTAACCCGGAAGAAGTTGATATCAGTATGCCGCTTGGTGAAATGAAGCTCCCGATACCGTTCCTTGCGTCGGCAATGGATGGTGTGGTGGATCCGAAATTTGCCATTGCCATGGGCAAACTCGGAGGTCTTGCAGTACTGAATCTCGAAGGTATTTACGTGCGCTACGATGATTACGAAACCATTCTTGATGAGATTTCGAAAGCGACACCGGAAAAGGCGACTCAACTTGTCCAGAAGCTTTATGTGAAGCCGATCAACGAGAAGCTGATTGCCAAACGTATCCGAGAGATCAAAAAAGCGAAAGTGCCTTGTGCTGTTTCCGCAATTCCACAACGTGCGGAACGTTTTGGGAAGATTGCAGAAGAATCGGGCGCAGATATTTTTGTGGTGCAATCCACCGTCACCTCCGTGCGCCACATTTCCAAAGCCTACCAGGCGGTTGATTTTAAGAAGTTTTGCAAGAAGATGAAGATCCCCGTCATTCTTGGAAATTGCGTTACCTATAAAGTGGCGCTCCAACTTGCCGAGACCGGTGCCGCCGGACTTCTCGTTGGAATCGGTCCCGGGTCTGCCTGTACGACGCGCGGGGTGCTCGGAATTGGCGTACCGCAGGTGACGGCCATCGCGGATTGTGCGGCCGCACGTGAATATCATTACAAAAAGACGGGGAAGTATGTGTCGATTATCGCAGACGGTGGAATGTCGACGGGGGGGGATATTTGCAAGTCGATCGCCAGCGGCGCAGATGGCGTCATGGTGGGTTCTGCGTTTGCGCGTACCAAGGAGGCGCCCGGCCGGGGTTTCCACTGGGGCATGGCCACACCGCATGCGAATCTGCCGAGGGGGACGCGAATTCATGTCGGAACCACCGGCTCCCTGGAAGAAATTCTTTACGGTCCCGCCCGTCTTGATGATGGAACTCAGAACCTTGTGGGAGCGCTCCGGACTTCGATGGGAAATGTCGGGGCAAAGAATATCCACGAGATGCAACTTACCGAGATTGTGATTGCTCCGGCGATCAAGACAGAAGGTAAGCTTTTTCAATCGGCTCAAAAACTTGGAATGTGTAAATAACACTGAACGCAAGGTGTTTCGCGTACGGTGTTTTGTTTTACCGTGCTCCATACGCCGTGCGTAGGACATAAAAACCATGAATCAAACCGTCGTTGTTCTAGATTTTGGATCGCAGTACACTCAACTGATTGCGCGACGCGTCCGCGAAAACAAGGTCTTTTCAAAGGTCTATCCTTTTTACGCGCCTTTTGAGAAGGTCATGGAAGACCAACCCAAAGGAATTATTTTTTCGGGTTCGCCGGCCAATGTTTATTCGAAAAACGCTCCGGTCCCGGACAAACGGTTTTTTTGTTCGGGGATTCCGATCCTTGGAATTTGTTACGGAATGCAACTCCTTTCATTCAAGCTCGGCGGAAGAGTTCACAAGTCCCAAAAGCGCGAATACGGGTTTTCAAAACTCCATGTTTCCAAACCCGGCAATCCTCTTTTTAAGGGAATCCCGAAGGTGATTAACTGCTGGATGAGCCACGGTGACAAACTGGACAAGATCCCTCAGGGGTTTGAGCGCCTTGCCTATACGGAAAATGCGCCGTTTGCCGCGATGGGTGATACAAAAAAGAAGATCTACGCTATTCAATTCCATGCGGAAGTGGCGCATACGGAGTTAGGTTTCAAGATTCTTGAAAACTATCTGGTTCGTGTCTGTGGATGCAAGAAGAGTTGGACGCCGCGTTCTTTTATCAACGAAAGTGTAAAAAAGATTCGACGGCAAGTTGGGACGGATCGGGTGGTGCTTGGGTTGTCGGGGGGGGTTGATTCTTCGGTCGCAGCCGGCCTGATCCACAAGGCGATCGGAAAGCAATTAACTTGTATTTTTGTCAATAACGGCCTCCTTCGCCAGAATGAGGTCCAACGCGTTGACAAGACGTTTCGCGGTCATTTCAAGATGAATCTCAAGGTCATTGATGCTGAAAAAATTTTTCTGAGCCGTCTTAAGGGAGTCACCGATCCCGAGCAAAAGCGAAAAATTATCGGTAAAACCTTTATCGATGTTTTTCAGAAAGAAGCTAACAAGCTTGGTAAAGTGCCTTTCCTTGCGCAGGGGACACTTTATCCAGACGTGATCGAGTCGATTTCTTATTTTGGCGGTCCTACGAGTATGATCAAGAGTCACCATAACGTCGGTGGACTTCCGAAAGATATGAAGTTTAAACTGGTGGAGCCTCTTAAAGAGCTTTTTAAAGATGAGGTTCGCGCAGTCGGATATGCCCTTGGAATTGACAAGGAGATTGTGGGCCGCCAGCCTTTTCCCGGGCCGGGTTTGGCGGTGCGTATTTTGGGCGAAGTCCGCAAAGACCGTTGTGACCTTCTTCGGCTAGCGGACTGGATTGTCGTGGATGAGATCAAAAAGTCGGGTCATTACGATAAAGTGTGGCAGTCCTTTGCGGTGCTTCTCCCCGTCCAGAGCGTGGGTGTGATGGGGGATGAACGGACGTATGAAAATGCGGTTGCGGTCCGCGCCGTGACTTCGCTGGACGGCATGACCGCAGACTGGGCAAAACTCCCTTACGATTTGCTCGGACGCATTTCGAACCGAATCATCAATGAGGTCCGCGGTATTAACCGCGTCACTTACGATATTTCCTCGAAACCTCCGGCAACGATCGAGTGGGAATAGTTAAGCAGGGAAATAGGAAACGTTGAAAGGTGAACGTTTAGAAAAAAACAGCGAGATTTATTTTTATTCCCCGGTAGTTGTTTTCCGAAAGACGCCTAAAAAATGACTCATAGCGATTTTGTCCATCTTCATTGTCATACCGAGTTCAGTCTTCTTGACGCGACCTGCAAGATTCAGGGCCTGATGCGTCGTGCCACCGAGCTCCGGTTCCCCGCGCTTGCCATGACTGACAACGGGAACCTTTTTGCCGCCGTTCAGTTCTATACCCAGGCCATGAAAGCCGGAATTAAACCGATCATCGGCATGCGTGCTTATGTAGCGCCCGGATCCCGGCTTGAAAAACAGGCTCACGGAATTAAGGAAGCCTCCTTCCATCTCACACTCCTTGCGCGAAACGAAGAGGGATTTAAAAATCTCACCCGGCTTTCCAGTGTTGGCTACACAGAGGGTTTTTACTACCGCCCCCGGATCGACAAGGAAATTCTGAAGGAACTGGGTGGGGATGTGATCGCCCTTTCCGGAGGACTGAAAGGGGAGATACCTTACTATCTCTATCACGACCAGATCCATGAAGCCAAAAAAGTGATTGATGAATATCTCTCGATTTTTGGAAAAGAGAATTTTTTCCTTGAGGTGATGGATCATGGACTGGATCCCGAAAAAAAAGTGATCGAAGAGTCCTGCAAGCTGGCACGCGAATTCAAAATCGGTCTGGTGGCCACCAATGACGTCCATTACATCCACCGGCATGAGGCGATGGCCCATGACGCATTGATTTGTATCGGAACGGGCGCGAAGCTGGATGAACCGCACCGGATGCGCTATCAGGGGGATCAGTATTATCTGAAATCTGCGGAGGAGATGAAAGCGATCTTTAAGGAAATTCCCGAAGCGATCAAAAATACTGTTCTCATCGCGGAGCGGTGTAACATCGAGTTTGATTTCAAAAAACTCTACTTGCCTAAGTTCAAAGCGCCGGAGGGGAAGACCCAGGATCAGTATTTCAATGAGCTCTGCCAGGAACAGCTCAAGGAACGCATGGGGGGATCCATCCCGGGCGAATATCAGAAGCGACTAGACATGGAGGCGACCCTGATCTCCAAGATGGGATATATCAGTTACTTTCTGATTGTCTGGGACTTTATCCGTTTTTCCCGAGAAAAAAGTATCCCGGTGGGACCCGGCCGTGGTTCAGCGGCGGGAAGCCTTGTTTCCTATGCGCTTCGAATCACGGACATTGATCCGCTCAAGCACCACCTTTATTTTGAACGGTTTCTGAATCCCGAACGGGTTAGCATGCCTGATATTGATATCGATTTTTGTTACGAACGGCGCGATGAGGTGATTGACTATGTGAAGCGTAAATACGGCGCGGATAAAGTGGCGCAGATTATCACCTTTGGGACGATGAAAGCCAAAGCCGTTGTTCGCGATGTGGGCCGGGTGATGGGGCTTGCTTATGGAGAGGTGGATGCGATTGCTAAATTAATTCCGAATGAACTCGGGATTACGATCGAGCAGGCGATTGAAAAGGAATCGGCACTAAAAGAACAGATTGCCAAAGACTCAAGGGTTGCCCAGCTGATTGAGACCTCAAAGGCACTTGAAGGTATATCCCGTCATGCCTCTATCCACGCGGCCGGTGTGGTGATCTCGGATGTCCCCCTGACGGAACGGGTTCCACTCTTTAAGACCGAAGATCAGGTGTGCACTCAATTTACGATGAAAGACCTTGAAAAGATTGGGCTTCTCAAGATGGATTTTCTCGGTCTAAAGACACTGACTGTCATCGATGAAGCGGTCAAAATTGTGAAAAAAATGCATGGGGTGAGTCTCGATATTCACCATCTTCCCGAGGATGACTCCCCGACTTATGAGATGCTCGCAAGGGGTGACGCTTTCGGAATTTTTCAGCTAGAAAGTTCGGGGATGCGGGATCTCCTTAAAAAAATGAAACCGTCGAAATTTGAGCATCTGGTTGCGTTGCTTGCGCTGTACCGTCCAGGTCCTCTCGGTAGCGGCATGGTGGATGATTTTGTGAAGCGGATGCATAACCCGAAATTGATTCAGTACGATCATCCGGGTCTTGAGCCGAGCCTGAAGGAAACTTACGGGGTGATTCTCTATCAGGAACAGGTGATGAGAATTGTAAGCGACCTCGCCGGTTTTTCGCTCGCCCAGGCAGACTCGCTTCGTCGCGCGATCGGGAAGAAGATTCCGGAGGTCATGGCGAAGGAAAAGAAGGCCTTCATCGATGGAGCGTCCAAACGTGGCGTGAAGGAAAAGATTGCCGAAAAAATATGGGATCAGATTGATTACTTTTCCGGGTACGGTTTTAATAAATCGCACTCGACGGCGTATGCTGCGGTATCGTATCAGACCGCTTATCTGAAGGCGCATTACCCCGTTGAATTTATGACGGCCCTTCTGACGTCCGAAATGAATAACACGGACAAGGTGGTGCAGTATATCGAGGCCTGCAAAAAGATCGGGATTGATGTGCTTCCGCCTGCCGTCAACGAAAGCTTTAAGGAATTTACCTGCATCGGTAAAAATATTCGATTCGGATTAGCGGCGATCAAGAATGTCGGGACGACCGCGATTGAATCGATTATTGCGAGCCGGATGAAAGAGGGGCCGTTCAAGAATTTTTTCGAATTCATTCAACGGGTCGATCTGCGAGTCTGTAACCGTAAGGTGCTCGAAAGCCTTATCAAGTGCGGTGCGTTCGATGAATGGAATCTCTATCGCTCCCAGTTGATGGCGATGCTTGATACCGCGCTTGAAATGGGATCTAATTTGCAAAAAGACCGGAATCGCGGACAAATGTCTTTTTTTGAAAATAGTGGTGGGGAAGGGGCATTCCACGATGAACAGGCTGCTATTCCTGCCATTCCTGAGTGGCCTGAAAACCAGAAACTTGCCTTTGAACGAGAGCTTATCGGATTTTATGTTTCATCTCATCCCTTATCGAAATATACCAAAATTCTCAAAAATTACGCCACTGCCACCTCAGATACTCTGCCGGAGTTTAACCATCAGGCGGAAGCGACGATGGGCGGGATCGTTGATCAACTGAAAGAAATTCTGACGAAAAAAGGGGACAAGATGGCCTTTTTGACTTTGCAGGATTTGGCCGGATCCTGTGAGGTCGTGGTATTTCCGAGTGTTTATAAGGAATCTTCGGATCTGGTTCAGAAAGATCAGCTTATTTTTGTACGCGGTAAGGTGGATGCCCGTGATGATACCCCTAAAATTCTGGCCGATGAGATTGTTCCGATCGACGAAGTGCCGAAGCGGTTTACCCGACTTGTGGCGATCAATCTCAAAACGGCAGGGCTTGTCCCCGACACGCTTAAAGACGTCCGACGTATCCTCCTTCGCCATAAAGGGACGGTTCCTGTCTACATCAGCCTGATGGATCCCAAAGGCCGGCGCACGGTTTTTGATTCAGGCGAAAATCTCAAAGTGGAAACCTCGGATGCCCTTTTTGATGAGCTTGAAGCCCTCCTAGGTGAAAATTCCGTTAAAATTCGCTCGTAATATTTAAATTTCGATCGGGGGGTTCATTCGAGTAGAGTGGATGCCTCCTGTTTTTCCTTCCCTGGGAGATGTTGCTTTATTTCTTTAACTCCCTGTGTTTATTGAATTTATGATGAAATCGCTTGACGGCCTTCGCCGGATTTGCTATCTTCCTCTATCTTCAAACAGGGCAAGCAGTTGGGATAATTCCAACAGCGTTACTTCATGAAGGAGGTGGGAACTTTGACGAAAAAAGATATTGTCATGAAAGTTTCTAATGAAACCAATCTCACCCAGATTGATGTCAAAAAGATTGTTCAAAAAACTCTCGATGTTATTTCTGCAAGTCTCCAGGTAGGGGAAACGGTTGAACTCCGGAATTTCGGTGTCTTTAAGGTGAAAACGCGCAGGGGCCGTCTTGGACGTAACCCTCGCACGGGCCAGGAGGTCACTGTCCCGGAAAAAAAAGTTGTCGTCTTCAAACCCGGTCTTATTTTAAAGGTGAAAGTGAAGTGAGCGGCTGTGTCTTGTCCGTAATCCCGGAAATACGGGATGATTTTTGAAGTTTGAATTTAAAAGGAGGATGCAAGGATGGCTGATAAAGGTAAGGTGAAGTGGTTTTCGAACGTGAAAGGCTATGGTTTCCTGCGCAAGGATGGTGAAGAACGGGATATTTTTGTTCATTATTCCGCGATTCAGGGAGATGGTTATAAACGGCTCAACCCGGATGAGGAAGTGGAATTTGAGATTGCCGAGGGCGAGAAGGGGCCGCAAGCCCAAAACGTTGTCCGTACCAAAAAGCCCAAGGAAGAATCGGCTGATGGCGGGGGAGAAGCCAAGCCAGAAGGAAAGAAAAAGGGCGGCAAATAAAAACAACGTTTTATTCATCTGGAATCATTCCATAAAGCTAAGGAAGCTCGGACTGTGGTCTGAGCTTCCTTGTCTGTTTATAACCCGATTATTTTGAGGTTGAAATCCATGGTTCGTGACCCCGATCCCCGTTCCCATGAGAGGCGGCTCCGGCGTTTTTATATTCCTCAGCCGCTAAGTCAGGCTGGGGACTTTATTCGACTTGATGCCGCACAAACTCATCATCTTCGCCATATCATCCGATTGTCATCCGGGGATCGTTGTCTTGTAACGGATGGACAGGGGTGGGAGGGAGAAGCTGAAGTCCGGGAATTTACTCGGGATGGCGGTACGAAGCTCGCTATTTGCCGGATGACTCGAACCCCGGAACCGCGGACGAATAAAACTGTTTTCAGGGTTATGCCCGCGCTACTTCAAAAAGGTAAGACGGATTTCTTAATCGAGAAGGCCCAGGAACTCGGGCTTGATGAGCTTTGGCCGATTCTGTGTGATCGTTGTGAAATAAAAATTCCGGAAGAGAAACTTGTCAAAACGGTAGACCGGTGGCGAAGGATAGCGATTGAGGCCAGCAAACAATCAGGCGCCCTGATGACCGTCAAGATATCCGAACCTGTTAGATTCAGAAAGGCGATCGAAACCCTGACTGAGGATGATGGTCTTCTGATTTTTCATCCGTCACCCGAAGCCTTGCCCTTTGCGCGATGGATCAACGAGCGCCCCAAAATAATGAAACCCCTGAAATCACTCAACATTCTGATCGGTCCTGAAGGCGGTTTTACGGACGATGAAATTGAATGGACCCTGTGGCGGGGGAAAAAAAAGAACATATGGATTGTGAGTCTGGGTGATACCGTGCTTCGAGCGGACACCGCTTTTATTAGTATCCTCGGGACGCTTCGTTTTCTCGAAATTGTTTGAAGGCTTTATGCTCTCCTCAATGTTCAGGATTTTTAACTGTGGGGCCCTGGGGTCCTTGAATTTCAATGATAAAATTTACGATCAAAACATTTGGCTGTAAGGTCAATCAGTATGAATCTCAAGCCATTCGCGAATCCCTGCAGGCTGGGGGGGCTCAAGAGATTGAAAAGCATGGAGAACCGGCGGACCTGGTTATTGTCAATACCTGTACGGTGACGCGTGATGCGGATCGTTCGGCGTGTTACTGGATCCGGCGGTTAAGGCGAGAAAATCCGGACAGCCGCCTCGCGGTGACGGGGTGCCTCGCTGAGCGGGATCGAGCGATCCTTGAAGGAATGAAAGCAGTTGATTTTATTTTTACGAATCAGGAGAAACACAGGATTGCGGATTTTCTTATAGCGGAAATCTCGAAGCCAAAATCTGTCGGGATGGTTACTGGCAGGGAAATGCATAAGGGTTTTTTGCCTCTTTCGATAACCACGAGCGATGGCAAGACCCGTGCGATCGTCAAGATTCAGGATGGTTGCAACAATGCGTGTAGCTATTGTAAGGTGGTTTTGGCTCGCGGGCCTTCGCGGAGCCGTTCTTTAGGGGATATTCTTGCTGAAGTAAGGCGGCTTGCGGACAATGGATATAAGGAGATAGTTCTGACGGGTATTCAGCTGGGATCTTACAGAGATGGCGCTGAGGATCATCCCAATTCGCTAGTCCAGGTTATTGAAAGATGCTCTAAAATTCAGGGAATTGCCCGGATTCGCTTAAGCTCCATTGAGCTGACGGATATCCGTGACCCCTTGATCCGTTCATTCTGTGATATTCCTAAGCTTTGCCCCCATTTGCATATTCCGATTCAGAGCGGTTCAGATTCAGTTTTGAAAAACATGAATCGCCGGTATTCTGCCGGGGATTGTATAGAGCTTGTCGAAAAGATGAGATCGAAAATTCCAGATTTTTGTTTGACGACCGATGTGATTGTTGGGTTCCCGGGCGAGAGCGAAGATGATTTTGGCGAGAGCCTCAAGGTCCTTGAGACCTTGCGTCCGGTCAAAAGTCATGTTTTTCCTTATAGCCCCCGCGAGGGAACACGGGCAGCTCTTCTCCGGGGTTTGCCTAGACGGGTAGTGCGTGATCGTGTGAACCGGATGATCGAACGGATGGATCGCATTAGCCGGGAGGTGAGAGAGGCATTTATCGGAAAGACGGTTGAGGTGCTTGTAGAACACAGGAATCCTCGGAGCCGTTACCGGGAAGGAAGGACGGCTAATGGGTTAAGAGTTTTTTTTGATTTCCCTAAGGAAGTACAAGGATGTATCATACCCGTTGCCTTGCGGGAGTTATTTGAAGACGGTATTGCCGGAACGTGGCAAAACACAGGGAAAGGTGACGCAGATGGATTTTTTATGGAACTTGATCGATAGCATACAAAAAAGTGCGGTGTATCTTGTCATCAAGGATCTAGCTCCGATTGACTGGGTGGCGATCTTTTTTGTCCTCTTCGGAATGTTGCAGGGGTCCCGAAGGGGTTTTGTCGACATGTTGGCCAAGTCCCTCAATGTAGCGGTCGTTATTATTCTGACACTGACTTTTTATCCGCTCGCCAGCGCTTATCTTGTCAAGACTCTTCAGGCACTGCCTAAGACTGTCGCGGATCCGCTGGTTTTTATCCCCACCGGAGTGGTTACCTGGTTGATCACCGGCTGGTGTTTTAACATGATTTCCAAAATTTTCAAGGTGGAGGTGTCTTCTTTTCTGAAGTTCTTTGGTGGGGTTTTTTTTGGCGGAATCTATTTTGCCCTTCTGCTGAGCCTGTTCGTCCAAATGGCCTTGTTGATTCCAGGAGAGATGACTCAAAAGCCTTTTACCCAGCGCGGATCATATTCCGGACAGGTTCTTGCGAAGCTGGCACCCAGTGTTCAGCAATTTGTCGTCGCTCCGTTTGTGGGGATGCGAAAATCCGCCAATCAACCGGTGGTTTGATCTCATGGCACTTGACGCGCCACGCAGTCGGGAGCAGGAGGATGTTGTCGAGCGTGTTGCGGCCGCCAATGACATTGTTGAGGTGATCTCCCAGTTCATTCCCTTGAAACGTGCGGGCCGGAATTTCAAGGCCTGTTGCCCTTTCCACCAGGAAAAAACTCCTTCGTTCATGGTCCAGCCCGAAAAACAGCTTTTTCATTGTTTTGGATGCCAGGCGGGTGGTGATGTGTTCAGCTTTCTCATGAAGTATGAAAATCTTTCCTTCCCCGAAGCCCTCAAAATGCTTGCGGACCGGGCCCGAATCACACTTCCTGAAAAACGTTATGCCAAAGAGGATTCCTCTCACAAAGATCAAATTTACGAGATTTATCAGTGCGCGGTGGAGCTTTATCAAAAGCTTCTTGCCGGGGAATCCGGAAAGAAGGCGCGGGACTATCTCGCAAAGCGGGGTATGACGGACGAAACCCTTCGTGAGTTTAAAATCGGTTGGGCGCCTGACGAATGGAGGACTCTCTATGATCATCTTTTGAAGAAAGGTTATTCGGAAGCTCTTTTGAAACAGTCTTCGCTCATTCAACAATCTGCAAAAGGTAATTATTACGACACGTTCCGCGGCCGCGTACTTTTCCCGATCATGAATCTTCAGAATAAACCGGTGGCTTTTGGCGGTCGGTTGCTCGGGGACGGGGAAGGCCCTAAGTATTTGAATTCTCCGGAAAATCCCGTTTTTTCAAAACGACGCGAGCTTTTTGGATTGAATGTTGCCAAAAGGTTCATCGATGCGAATTGGCCGAATCTCATTCTGGTTGAAGGCTATATGGATTTTTTGGCCCTTTATCAGGCGGGATTTAAGAATACGGTCGCGACGCTTGGCACGGCCTTGGGGGAGGATCACGTTCGCTTGATGAAGCGTTTTGCCGAAGAGGTGATTGTGGTGTATGACGGAGACAATGCCGGAGAAGCGGCGGCATTGCGAGGACTTGAAATTCTTCTGGAGGGAGGGGGACAGGTCAAGCTGGTCAGCCTGCCTAAAGGTTTCGACCCTGATGACTTTGTGCAAAAACAAGGAACGGACGCGTTCCGGGAATTGCTTAAAAGTGCCCAGGATTTTTTTGATTACAAGCTCAAAGCCCTGCTTGAGCGATACCCGAGAAATGATGCGCTGGGTCTAGCGAAGATCAGCCGGGAAATGCTGGAAACCTTTCGCAAGGTCAAAAATCCGGTGATGCTTGCGGAGTATTTCAAACGATTGTCGCGTGAGATCAGGATCGATGAAAATTCTCTGCGAGCGGAGTTTGAAAATATGTCACGCCAAGGTTCGGACCTGACGCATCGGCGTGTTGAAAAGGCGGTTGAAAAGAAAACGGTTCCGGCAGTGCCTCAAGAAGAAGTGTTGCTTCTTGCTTTGATGATGGACAACGGCAGTTTTCTTGACGAAGCAGAGCGCCGGCTCAATCCCGAAGCGATGCGTTCACCGGCCAGCCGGGAGTTTTTCAGATTTCTTATTGATTCGGGAGGAGTCGCAAAAAAGAAACCGCTGTCGACTGTCCTGAGCAAGATCCAAAATTCGACTTACCGTGAACAGTTGGTGGGGGCACTTGCCACTCTCGAAGAAACGGCGGATCGAAAGCAGATTTTTCAGGATTGTCTGCGGATGATACGGAAAAATGGAGCTCACGACCGTCAGGAAAAACTCCGGGGACTCATTCGTGAAGCCGAGCGAAACGGTGATTCGGTCAAGCTTCTTGTTTACACCCGTGAGTTTCAGGAACAGCTGAAAGAATCACACGAAATTTGATTTTTCAAAAATGACATTCCGGAAGGGATCACTAAAAAGATGCTTGGGAGCAAAAAAGCTCCTGTGCTATAATTCCCCGCTTTTGGGGGAAGCTTGAATCGGTTTTATGGGTCTGTTTTTCATTTTTCAACCTCTTGAGAAATAACGGTTGAAAATATCTGTGAAGCCGCCTGGAGGAAGTGAATTCTATTGTGAAATCATTGACGGCCTCAATCCGTTCTTGGCAACGCAACCTTCTTGATACGATTGTCCGGAGGCATTATCACCGGGTGCTTGAGGCCCGGGCAGAATCGATGGTTCGGCTTTTTGAGCATGCGATCCCCGAGCGATGCCGGATCCTGGATCTCGGAGGGGGTTGGGGGTTTTACAATGAGCCGCTTAAACGGCGGGGTCACGAATCGCTTATTCTCGATGTCATAAAGCCAGGCTATCAAAAAGCGCCCGTTATGATTTATGACGGCGGCAGAATTCCTTTTAGGGATCGAACTTTTGATGTGACATTGATGGCGACGATGTTGCATCATGTCCCGGATCCGGAATCGCTGATGGCAGAAGTTCGGCGTGTGACCCGGACGAAGGTGATTGTGATCGAGGATCTTTATCATCATGCCGCCGGCCGATGGTGGACGATTGCCAGGGACCGGATGCTCAATATGGAATTTCTGGATCATCCGCACCAGTTTAGGAAACACGAGGAGTGGCTCCAGTTTTTCCGGGGGAGGGATTTTCGGCTTGAAAAATTCCGGAAATTTTACACCTGGATTTCGGGGTTCCGCATTTTAAACGGTTTGTACATATGGGAGTGCGGCGAAAATGTCAGCGCTATCGGTTGAACAAGTTTTGTCGATGAAGGAAGGCGAAGGGATTACGGCATGCGGAAAGATCCCTCATGACTCAGAATTTTTTAAGGACCATTTCCCGGAATTTCCCGTACTGCCGGGTGTGCTTGCGGTTGAGATGCTTAAACAGACTGCGGAGAAATATCTGGAATCGTTTCCCGGAGACGGAGCCGGGGGGTCTCATTTTTTTTTAAAGCAGATTCGCGCAACCCGTTTTACGAAGTACCTTCGGCCCGGAGATGAGTGGGAAAGCCGGTTGATCCTCATCCAAAGCCTGGGCGGTGAGACGGTGTGGGACGCGAAACTTTATTATCACGGTGAAGTAGCGGTTTCCGCGAAGCTGACGCTCGCGAGGATCAAGAACCCTCAGTCGGCGTCAGCGACATCCTCTTAACGGAAGAAAAAGGAGAATCATGAATCAAGAAATCTTTAAGAAAGTTCAGGAAACACTGGCCGGAGCCCTTGGGGTTGAGACTTCAGACATTACTCCCGAATCTTCCCTGAAACGAGATCTCGGCGCCGAATCGATTGATTTTATCGACATCATTTTTCGGCTGGAAAAAAGTTTTGATCTGAAAATTCCCGCGAATGATCTTTTCCCAAGTTATATTTTTACTGACGAGAGGTTCGTGAAGGAAGGTGCGGTTACGCCCGAGGGGATTCATGAATTGCGCACCAAACTTCCGTATCTGGAACTCGGTGATTTTGAAAAAGATCCGCAGGTTGTAAAACTTGCCGATTATTTTACAGTCAAGATGATTCTCCGGTACCTTGATGAGAGATTAGGAAAATCTTCCGGTTGCTCGGGCACTTGTCAGTAAAAGTTTGCCCCAACTTGACCCATTTGATGAAGCAACTGCCTGTGTCGCGACCCCCCCAAGGAAAAAATACTCCGGGACGGCTATCACGCAGAGGGTCCCAGACCTTACATGGTATCGGCGTTGATATCGTTTCCCGGTCACGTATGAAGAAATTCTTGTCGCGTCATCGAGAGATCATCTTGCGGCGTTTTTTGAATTCGCAGGAGCGTCAGCAGTTTTCGGAGATACGGCTCACACGGCTGGCGGAGCTTTTTACGGCGAAGGAAGCTTTTTTTAAGGCATGTAACGAGCCCTGGATGGGGCTTGAGGGATTTCAAGGGATGCGAATCACCAAACGAATCGGCGATTGTTTTGAAATGGAGTGGCGCGTTGCAGGGACCCGCCGATGTTACCGGGGCGATGGATCTTTTTTTCGAGACGGAGATCTTGTCGGTGCCCAGGCCATGATCTGGAGCTGACTGTGCGCTGGCTTCTTTTGGATCAGGTGGTGTCGGTGCATCGTGGGAAAAAAGCCGTAACGCTGTCTCGAGCTCCCAAGGCCCCTTATTCCCGCGAAGTGCTTTTTATTGAAATGATGGCGCAAACGGGAGGTCTTTTGGTCGGCGCGGAAAGTGATTATAAAAATGATGTTATCTTCGCCAAGATCGAAACGGCCACCTTCACCGAGCCTCCGGCTCCCGGAACGGCGCTTACGATTGAGGCGTCCTCGGATGGTCTTGCTCCCGAAGGCGGATGGATTGAAGGGCTGATCACTTGCTCCGAGGGTGTTGTCGCCAAGGCCAAACTTCTTCTCATGTCCGTGGGCCGGCTTATTCCGGAAAGTCAAAAACCGATAGCATTTCATGACCATTTTATGAACCATTTTAAAGTCAGGGAGAAGGTGACGGTGTCATGACGCGCCGCAGGGTGGTAGTGACAGGCTTCGGGGTTATGAGCGCGTGCGGCAGTGGTTGGGATCCCTATTGGAACGCGGCGGTTCACGGGCAATCTGCGATCCGTGAGGTGGAACATCTCAAGCTGAACGGATCTTCGCTCAAATATGCGGGGTTTATTTCGGATTTTGATCCCAAACAGTTTGTGGTCAACCGGAAATCTTTGAAAGTGATGTCCCGGGAAATTCAACTGGCTGTCGCCGCGGGGAAGCTTGCGCTCGAGGATGCAAAACTTCTGGATACGGCCTACGATCAATCGAGAATTGGTGTTGTGCTGGGGACCGGAATTATTAACAACGACCTTGATGAGATCGGAGTGGGTTTCAAGAATGCGATTGATGGTTCTGGCCGTTTTTCAATGGCAAAATTCGGCCAGGACGGGGTTCGATCCCTTTACCCGCTGTGGTTTCTTAAATATCTTCCCAATATGCCGGCCTGTCATGTTTCCATTGCGTATCATTTACGTGGCCCCAGCAATACCATTACAACCTCCTCAGCGGCGAGTGCCCAGGCGATTGGGGAAGCTTATCGGGTGATTGAACGCGGGGACGCGGACATTATGCTTGCCGGAGGTACGGATTCAAAGTTAAACGCAATGGGGATCTCCCGTTTCAATCTTCTTGGGCTTTTGTCCAAGCGGACCGGAGCTTCGGAAAGTATTTACAGCCCTTTCGATGAAAAACACGATGGGATCGTCCTGGGGGAAGGGGCGGGGATCATGGTGCTTGAATCGCTTGAAAATGCGAAACGGCGCGGGGCGATGATTTATGCGGAGATCACGGGGTATGGATCCTCATCGGATTTTAATTTTGATCCGCGGGACGAGGACGATTTCACCGGGAAACGGGTTGCGATGAAGCGCGCGCTTGAGGATTCCGGTATTGAGCACCACGATGTGGATGTCATTGTTGCCAACGGAAGCGGAGTTCCCCAGGCGGATATTCAGGAGGCCCTTGCGATCCATTCGTTTTACATGGGATCCTTTGGAAAACTGAACGTGACAGCCCTGAAACCTTTGACGGGCAATCTTGTTTATGCTTCGGGGGGTGTTGAAGCGGTGATTGCCGCATTGATTGCCAACAAAAAAACGATTCCCCCGGTGGCCAATTTAAAAAAACCTTATTCTGAATGTCCTTTGCCTCTCGTGAAAGGCAAAGCTCGGTCGGCTGAGGTCCAGATCGTCATGCTCAATAATTTCGGACTGGGCGGACAAAACGCATCCCTGGTGTTCAAACATGTCAAAACGTAGAATTGTCGTTACAGGAGTAGGCGCGGTGACACCGCTCGGACACAATGTCCGCGACACCTGGTTGCGTGTCACGCAGGGCAAATCCGGAGTAGGTCCGATCACCCTTTTTGATGCCTCGACATTTGCGACCCGGATTGCAGGTGAAGTGAAGGGGTTCAATTTTGAGCGGTGGATTGAACGTAACCCGCCTTTAGCCTCAGCCACCCGCAGTACTTTTTTTGCGCTACATGCCGCTGCGGAGGCATACAAGGACGCAATGTTAAAACCTTTTATTGTTGATTCCCGGCGATTTGGACTTTACTTTGGAGGCGGTGACAGCGGGATTGATTTCGATCCTTTCATCAAAACCCTTATGGCTTCATTTGCCGTCAGCGGGGATCTGGTCGACAAGGGGAAGTATGTCCATCACTCGCTACAGCACATGAATGCTCTCCGGGAACTTGAAAGCCAGCCTTTTATGACGGTGACGCACCTGACACGGTTGTTTGATATTCGGGGTCCCGTTTCCAATTGTTTGACGGCCTGTGCCGCGTCGTCGCAGGCGATCGGAGAAGCCTATGAGTGGATCAAACGGGGAGACGCCGATGTGATGATGACCGGAGGATCTCATTCGATGATTTATCCGCTGGGTGTGGCGGGTTTCAGTTTGCTGACGGCCCTCTCGACCCGTAATGAGGAGCCTCAGAAAGCGTCGCGTCCTTTTGATAAAAAGCGGGATGGTTTCGTGATTGCAGAAGGCGCGGGTGTTTTGATTCTCGAAGAGTTATCTCACGCCAGAAAGCGGAAGGCGCACATTTACGGAGAAGTGGTGGGATATGGTTCGACCGCAGATTCTTACCGGCTGACGGACATGGATCCCGAAGCGCGAGGGGCCTCGGAAGCCATGCGAATCGCGATGGCCAAGGCCGGGATCGAACCCGCCAATGTTGACTACATCAACGCACACGGCACCTCGACCGGAGTGAATGACTCCCTTGAAACCCTTGTGATTAAAAAGGTGATGGGAGAATATGCCCCGAAGATTCCGGTGAGTTCGACAAAATCCATGCTGGGACACATGATCGCAGCGGCGGGCGGAGTGGAAGCCATTTTTTGTCTTCTTGCCATGCGCGATTCCATTATTCCAGCGACGATCAATTACGAGGAGCCGGATCCGGAGCTTGATCTTGATTATGTCCCGAATACGGCGCGTCGGTCCAGTGTGAATGTTGCGCTTTCCAACTCGTTTGGGTTTGGCGGCCAGAATATCTGTCTCGCCCTGAGGAAATACGATGGCCAATAATCTCATTTTTATGACGGGTGCAACCGGGGTTCTCGGACAGGAACTGGTCAAGGAGCTTTTGTTAACCACGGATGTGACGATTGCGATCTTGTCCCGCGCGAAAAACCGTGTGCCGCACGGCGAGCGAGTCCAGAAAATTTTGAAGGCGACGGGTATGGATGCTCATTTTGGATCCCGCGTGCAGGTGTTGGAGGGAGATGTTACCAAGCCAAAGTTCGGACTTAAGAAAGACGATCTGGACTTGCTTGAACGGGACTGCAAGGTGTTTTATCACATCGCAGCCCTGACGGCTTTGAACGGTACGGAGAAAGAGTGCCGGGAGATCAATATCGGAGGCACAAAGCACGCGCTTGAACTTGCCTGGGACCTGAGGAAAAAAGGATCGCTCGAACGTTTTGTTTACTTCAGTACGGCGTTTGTTGCCGGCAGTGTGTGGCATTATCGCTCTCCGGAAGATTCGCTCCCTGAAAAACCCGCGTTTGCGAATTATTACGAATCCAGCAAACATCAATCTGAGGGCATGGTGCGCGAAGCGATGGCCCATGGGATGCCCGTGACGATTATCCGACCGAGCATTGTCGTTGGACATTCTGAGACGGGAGAGGTCTCGGACTTTAATGTCATTTATCCTTTTATCAAACTTTTTGCCCACGGGATTTTGACGAAATTGCCCACCCGGCCCGAGAACACGTTTAATGTTGTCCCTATTGATTTTGTGATCAAGGCGACGGCCGCCATCATGCGGACCCCCCGGTCCATCAATAAGTGCTTTCATCTTGTCGCACCCAATCCTCCGGCGATTGGCATGCTCCTTTCTCTCAGAGATTCATTTCCCAAGGCCGCGATGGTTGAAATGGTGGAACCCGCGAGTTTTCAGAAAAACCAGCTTGATCCCCAACAGCAAATGGTCTTCGCGATGCTTGAGCCTTACCTTGGTTATTTAAACGGTGACCTGACTTTTGACACGAAAAATACGGAAGAGATTCTTCGCGGAACCGGGATCAAGATGCCTGTGACGGATCTTGCTTTTTTGAAAACGCTCATTACTTATGCGGTGAAATCCGGTTATCTGGTTCTCTGAAAACAGGAGGGCTAGTATTGCACCGATTTTGGCGCACGGAACGGGCACGAAGCCATGGAATGAGGATGCCCGTGCGTGACATTGCGCTCGGCAGGATCCCGGGGATGGGTGGCGTTTTCTGGTGTTCCGTTGCCAGAGGACCGGGATGTTTTGACGAGGAAGATTGCTTTTTTGAAAAAATGGGTTGAGGATCAAGAAATGAAAGTACTGCTGATTGAGCCACCTCCGGCTTCAAAATTCGGTAACTTAAGAACTCTCGGAAGCATTGGAACTCTCAAGGCGGATATGGCATGGCCGCCGCTGGATCTGATGATTATTGCCGGGCTTCTCAAACAATATTCCATCCCCGTGGCTCTCTATGATGCCAACTCGCTAAAAGCGACCTTTGAGGATGTTCAGAAAAAGATTGAGTCCGAAAAACCGGGCTTGGTCATTTTTACAACTTCAACGCCCAGCCTCTACCATGATCTTCAAACGGCGCGGATTGCGAAGGGAGTATCGAGAAATATCCTGACGGCAGTGACCTCGACTCATGTCAATGCGCTCCCGAAAGAAACCCTGGCACTGAGCGAAGACCTGGATTTTTGTATTCCTAATGACTCAGAAGGAACGGTTCTGGATCTGATTCAAACAGAGGGCCGGCCGGAAGATGTTCTGGGCCTGACGTACCGTAAAGATGGAAAAATTATCCAGAATGCACCGCGACCGGTTTGCACCAATCTGGATGAACTCGGAATTCCGGCCCATGATTTGATCGATCTTGATATTTACCGGGATCCGTTTACAAAACGGATGCCGATGGCCGTGACCTACACATCCCGCGGCTGTATCAACTACCCGCCTTGTGTGATGTGTTCGGCCTGTTTTTATAGTCGGGTCCGGTATCGGTCCACGGAATTGGTGATGCAGGAATTGCGCTGGCTGAAGAGCCTCGGGGTTCAAGAGTTGAGATTCCCTTTTGAAGCGGGGTTCAACGACAATCGGCGGGCCCATGAACTTTTTGACGCCATGATTCGAGAAAGACTTGGCATGACGTTTACCTGCAACGGCCGGGCAGACTGTCTGTCGGAGGAAAAAGTCAATCAGATGAAAGCCGCGGGATGCAGGGCCGTCAACATTGGTTGCGAAAGTATTCATCCCCAAACCGTCGAGTTTATCAATAAAAAAGTCTCTGCGGAGCAGGTTGTCAAGGCGGTGGCGATGGCCAAGAAAGCCGGACTGGAAACCCTGGTTTATTTTTTGTTTGGTTTCCCTTACGAAACGAAAGAGAGCATGAGAAAAACGCTCGAATTTGCGAAAAGACTGGATGCGGATCTGGTGACTTTCGGCATTGCGATCCCTCATCCTGGGACTGAATTTTACAGGTATCTGAAGGATCATGGTCTTTTGTCCTCCGATCAATGGGATCTTTACGACCCGATGTTTCCTCCGCCGTACGCGTATCCCGAATTATCGGCCCAAGAGATTTTTGATTTTGCCCGGCACGCCTACCGTTCCTACTATTTGAGGCCCCAGTTCATCCTGAAACGATTCTTGAAGTTTAATCTTGTCCGCGAAACAAAAAATTTCCTCGGGTTTATGAACCGGTATGTGACAGGATCATGACCCGGTTATTACTTCTCCATCCATCCGGAAAACTCCTCGGACGTAAGGACAATCTTTACACCAACGAATCCCTGGTGCCATCGCTCGGGCTTGCAAGTGTCGCGGCTTACTGCCGGGCTTGTGGCATTGAGACCCGGATCTACGATCTCCGTCTCGAAGGCAACGGGATCGAAGGGGTTTTTGAGCGAATCGCCGACCTGAATCCCACCCTCATCGGAATCACCGCATTTACCACCGAAATTACGTCCGCGGGTATTCTGGCGGCCCGGATCAAACAGAAATATCCGAATCTTCGGATCAGTGTGGGGGGGCCGCACAGTACCGCAATGCCTCAGGAAACACTTCTGGAATTTGAGGCGTTTGATTTTGCAATATGCGGCGAGGGGGAAAAGACCACGGCGGAATTGGTGGTGGCCACTCAGGTGGGGGGATGCCCTGACCCCTCCAAGATTCCCGGACTGGTTTACCGGAAACAGGGCAAGATTTTTTCGAGCCCGCCGAGAGAGCCTGTGGCCGATCTGGACGCCCTTCCGTTTCCCGCATGGGACCTTTTTGAGCTCGAACGCTATAACGGAATTTTTCCTCTCAGCGCTTCCCGCGGGTGTCCCTATCGTTGTTATTTTTGTACGCCTAACTATCTTGGCAGAAAAGTTCGTATCAAGAGTCATCAAAAAATCATGGAGGAGATCACGTGGCTTGTTGAGCGGTTTGGCGCGAAACGAATCCAGTTCGCGGATGCCATGATGGGTTTGCTTAAGGATGAATCGATTCAAATGTGTGACGAACTGATCCGTAGCGGACTTGACCGAAAGATACAATGGGATTGTGAGACGCGCGCCGATGCTGTCAGTCTCGGCCTCTTTCAGAAAATGAAGGCGGCCGGGTGCGAGTGGGTCGCGCTGGGAGTGGAAAGCGGCAACGAGCGGATTCTTGGGGAGGTGATCAAAAAAGGGGAGACCAAGGATCAGATCCGTGTTGCGGTTCAACTTGCCAAGCGGGCGGGACTCAAGGTACGGACTTTTTTTATTTTGGGTCATTATACAGAAACGCCCGAGACGATTCGCGAGACGATCCGTTTTGCGCTTGAGCTCAACCCGGACGCGATCGCGTTTGGTTTGATCGTGCCGAATCCCGGTTCCGAATTCAGGAGAATTGCGGAAACTCCGGGGAACGGTTTCAGAATTCTGCACAACCGGTGGGAAGATTATCAGCAGTTTAACTACAACTGCCTTGAGTCGGAAACCTTGCCTCTGGCGGAATTGAAACGGTGGCAGGCGAAGGCTTACTTTACTTTTTACGCGCACCATCCGATCAAGGGGTTTTTTCTGTTTTTTGTCCAGTCGGCATATAACTACAGGCTCACGGGCCTTTTAAAGCTCCCCTTCATGCTTCTGCGAAACCTGCTGAAAAAATCCTGATAAAGTCGATTATGGATGCGAAGGCCGGTAGAGGAAGATCGATTGAAAAACTGGAACACAAAAAGCTGATGACACGTTTTAGGCCTTGTGACAAAATACGCCGTTCGATTGCCCGAGGTGTTGCGGCCCCATCCTTTAACCGGAAATTTACGAGCTATGACTGAGTCGCTTTCAAAAAAGACACGAGTTGCTGTCGTTGTGCCCTGTTACCGGGTCCTTCCCCACATTCAAAAGACACTCGCGGAGATAGATCGGGAAGTCTGGCGAATTTTTGTCGTGGATGATGCCTGCCCGGATCGATCCGGAGATTTTGTCAAGCAACACTGCCAGGATCCGCGAATTGAGGTTCTTTACCACGAGAAAAACCGGGGGGTTGGCGGGGCTGTTTTGACCGGCTATCAGGCCGCTTTGGATGCCGGGGCCGACATCATCGTGAAGATTGACGGGGACGGACAAATGGATCCGGGACTTGTGACGGACATGATCGCACCTATTTTGGCCGGGGAGGCCGATTACACCAAAGGGAACCGGTTCTTTGATCCCGAGGGGGTCCGGACGATGCCGCGTCTCCGGTTGTTTGGAAACGCAGTGCTTTCCTTGATGACGAAACTGTCGTCCGGTTACTGGAATCTATTTGATCCGACCAACGGGTATACGGCGATTCATGCTCGGGTCGCACGGCGGCTTCCGTTTCATAAAATCAGTATGGGATATTTTTTCGAGACGGACATCCTTTTTCGTCTTAATACGCTGCGAGCGGTCGTGATGGATGTCCCCATGAACGCAAGATACGGAACTGAAAAAAGCAATCTGAAGGTCTCGAAAATTTTTGGAGAGTTTTTACTCAAACATCTCCGTAATCTCCTGAAAAGAATTTTCTACAATTACTATCTTCGGGACATGTCGTTGGCGTCTCTGGAACTTCCGCTCGGGGTGTTCTTTTTTTTCTCAGGTGGTTTCTACGGCGCCTGTCACTGGGCCCGATCCTCGCAGGCCGGGGTGGTAACTCCTGCCGGTACCGTAATGCTTTCGGTGATGCTGATCGTGATCGGGCTTCAGTTTATTATGGCGTTTCTTGCTTACGATATTGCTTCCGTCCCTAACAGACCATTGACGTCTTCTTGAACTTACAAGGTCATTCTGTGAAAGTTTTTTTTCTAAATATCCCGTTTCTTCAGCGCTTTACGCGTGAGAGCCGTTCCCCAGGGGTAGCTCCGTCGGGGACGCTTTATTATCCCATCTATCTTGCCCTGGCGGCGGGTCTTGTCCGTCAGCGCGGATATTCGATCGACTTTCTTGACGCGCCGGCCGAGGGCTATGATCTCAAACAGACTGAAGATCGCATTGCGAGATTTAGCCCGGACCTTATTGTGGCGACTACGGTGACAGCTTCCGTAGCCCATGATATCAGGGTCATGGATCATCTTGCGAAACAAACCGGAGCCATGACCATGCTCGTCGGAACCCATCCGACGGCGTTGCCGATAGAAACTTTGAAAGCTTCTCCGAGTCTGGATTTTGTGGCGGTGGGCGAATATGACTTTACGGTGCTGGAGCTGGTGCGGCATTTTGACGCGGGGAAAACGCGACAGCAATTGCATGAGGTTACAGGGCTGGCGTACCGGTCCGGAGAAGAGTTTATTTTGAACGAAAGACGGCCCTGGCAGGAAAACCTGGACGAAATTCCTTGGGCCAGTCTTGTTTACAGGGATTTTTTAAAGATCGAACATTACAGCTATGGGGCCCAACTTCATCCCGAGGTGACCATTGTGAGCGGTCGCGGATGCCCTTACCAGTGTACTTTCTGCGTATTTCCTCAGACGATTACGGGACAGCGCTATCGACCCCGTTCGATCAAGGACGTGGTGGATGAAATGGAGTTTATTCAGAAAACCTGGCCGCAAAACAAAGAGATTATGTTTGAGGACGATACCCTGACGGTTGACAAGAATCGGATGCGGGAACTTTCTGAGGAAATTTTGAGACGGGGACTGAAGGTGACATGGTCGGGGAACGCGCGGGCTGATTTTGATGATGTGGAGTTGCTCAAACTCATGAAAAAGGCCGGATGCCGGCTTTTTTGTGTCGGGTTCGAATCTTCAGACCAGAAAATCCTGGATGAAATGCGCAAGGGGGGGGCCACGATCGGAGTCCGTGAGCGGTTTGTTCATGCTTGCGCCGAGGCGGGGATCATGATCCACGGGTGTTTCCTTTTTGGGGGTGTCCAGGAAACCCGGGAGACGATGCGAGCGACGCTGGAAATGGCCAAACGGATGAAACTGGATACGGCCCAGTTTTTTCCCATTATGGTTTATCCGGGAACCCGGGCTTATGAAGAAGCGAAACAAAAAGGGGAGCTTGTGACGGAGAATTATGAAACGTGGCTCCGGGGAAGCGGTTATTACGTTTCCCAGGTTTGTCGCGGTCAGCTGAGTGCGGAGGAAGTCTCTGCATTTACGGACCAGGCCTATCGGGAATTTTATCTTCGCCCGGCATTTATTCTGCAGAAGGTCCGACAGTTCTTTGTTTCGCCTTCGGAACGATCCCGTATTGTCCTCGGATTTCTTTTCTTTCTGAAAAAAGTATTCACGCGAGACAAGTGATCATGCGAGTTGCCGTCGTTTCCGCGGTTTACAACGAAAAGCAGTTTGTGGGGCGGATGATCGAGAGCGTGTTGTCACAGAAGCGTCTTCCGGATGAGATCGTGCTGGTGGATGACGGTTCGACGGATTCGACCCCCTTGATCGTTCAGTCTTACGCGGAGCGTTTCCCGATCGTACGCCTGATTCAAAATTCCAATCAAGGGCCGGCGGCCTCACGCAATGTGGCCTGGCGGGCCGCGAATGCGGAGGTGGTGATTTTTACGGATGGGGATTGCGTCCCGGAGCATGATTGGATCGAAAAACTGGTGAATCGATTCGGGCCCCTGGAAGTGGCGGCGGTTGCCGGGACTTATCGCACCCTGAATGCTCAAAACAGGTTGGCCCGTTTTGTCGGCTATGAGATCGCGTGGCGTTATCGGGATGTGCCCGCGCAAGTGGACGCGCACGGCGCTTATAATCTAGCGGTCCGGAAAGATGTCCTGGAGGAACTGCACGGTTTCGATGAATCCTACAAAGCACCGAGCGGTGAGGATTGGGATCTGACTTACCGGATTTCCCGCAAGTACAAAATTCTTTTTGCGCCGGATGCGGTTGTTGCCCATGCCCACCCGGAGTCATTTTGGCCTTACATGAAAAATCAGGTGCGCCGTGGGTTTGACCGAATCAAACTTTATAACGACCACCCCGAAAAGATGAAGGGCGATGCTTATACGGGGCGGCTTGTCAAATATCAGGTGCTGGCGGCGGCCTGTTTCCCGTTGACGCTCTGGATGCTTTTCTGCCGGGGTTGGTTTTTTATTCCCGCCTCTCTCTTCTTGTTTCTGGTGGGTTCCGGCGGGAGTGTGTTTCGATTTATTTATCAGAGGGATCCCTCGGCGGCCTTCTATGGTGTCGGGGTTCAGTTTGCGCGGAACTTTGCCTGGACCTTGGGTGCGGTGAAAGGTGTACTCCGGTTTGGTATAAGAGGGATCCGGTAATTCTGGGTGAACCGGAACGAATGGCAGGCGAACATTCGGCTCCAGGACGAACAGGTCGGGAAAAACCGGCTTGGCGCGGCAAGGCATTTTTGTTATCATCACCGTGCGTTGAGTGATCATCCGGCGGGTGTGTGCAGATTTTTTTAATGAGGCAAGACAAGATCAGGAGGTGTTGGTGATGAGTAAAATAGTGCGCGTTGGTTTGTTGTTTCTGTGTGTCGCCGGTTTCGCGGCCTTTGATTGGGGTTCTTCATCTGCGTCGAGTGATAGTGATTCGATGGATTCAAAGACGAACGAACCGATTGCGATTACGGATGTCGAGTCTTCGACGGCCAAGGCAGCGGTTGCGGCCAGCCGTATTTTAGGTTCCGGGACACCGGAAGAAAAACAGGCCCGCCTCGAAAGTTTAAAGCGTTTGAGCGAGTCGATGGCTAAATACAAACAGCTTCAGGCGACGCCTGCCGAAACATCGGTTAGCGAGTCTCCCTCTTACGGATATTCCGATTCATCTGTCCAGGAGTCAGTTGCTCCGGAGTCTTCGACGAAGAAACGTAGTTGGTTCTAGGCGTTTGAACGAGCGGCAGAATCTTTTTTGGGAATTAGGTGGTTATGGGTATTCTTGGCCTTGCGACAAAGATCGCTTTTGGGAAGCGATCTTTGTCGCAAGGTTGGGCCTCAAAATAAGATGTTTGCAAGTGTGTCGCTTACCCTGGATAGAGGCCAGCCCGAGTTTTTCTTATCCTCAACTTCAAGATGGTGATCGACCTGTGCTGAACACGTTGAAGAAAACCCGGATATCCTGAATCTCTGATTCCGGTTTCGCGTAGACGGGGACAGCCCCTGGAGGAGTTAATCAAGGTGTATAACTTTCGTGTTGTCATACGCGTTGCCGCGGAAGGACACTTGCAACCTTGATTCAATTTTCGCGGGTCCTTTTAATTCTCGCCCTGATATTCACTCAATGGGAAAGCCCAGCCTTTTCAGCCACGACGGCACGAAAAATTCGGGTTGAAATTGTTGCTTCTGCGGCGTTTCGAGCCCAGCCCAACTGGCGCTTTGAATTTGAACAGCGTCTTGCCTATGCCTCCCGGATATTCGAGAGTGAATTTAAAATAAAGTTTGTTCCGGTCAAATGGCGCGAATGGCCGGTTGTCAATGAGAAGGCTTCCTTGCGGTCCTTGCTGGAAGATCTGCAGTCCCGTTTTCCTCTTGAAAAAGCCGATATTGTGATTGGGCTCACGAGTGTGAAGGGTGTCTCGCTTGCCGATGTCAAAGACCCTGACACAGTGGGACAAGCCAAGATTCTTTCGGGGTATCTTGTGCTACGGTATCCGATTAGCCCGATGTACAGGATTCAGGAGCAGACCGTGCTCACGCATGAACTCGGGCATCTGTTCGGAGCGGTCCATACGGATGAGCCCTCCACGGTGATGTTCCCGATCATCGATAAACAGGTCCCGGTTCGTTTTGATTCTGAAAATCACGATATTATCATGGCAACCCGTGCGATCGATTTCAAACGGGGCGTGAATGCGCTTCCCCGGGCGGCGGTTCAGAGACTTTTGGGCTCCTACCTGAAGATGGCAGTCCGGGACCAACCGTTCGATTTTTTTTATGTCATCGGTGCCCTTTATCTTGCGCTTGGGCAATATGACGATACGCTGAAGTCCTGGAAAAAGGCGGCCGAGATCATGCCGGATTTCCCGAGGATTCACTATAACCTCGGGATGCTCTATTACCAGATGGGGGACCATCAAAATTCTGTCAAGGAATTGATGGAGGCTGTCCGGGGTTTCCGGTTCCCGAGCGAAAAACCCGAGCAGTTGAAAGCCCTGAAGGCGCTCGGGGATGTTTTTATGTCCAATAACGACCTGATGTCCGCTTATCAGGCCTATGCCCGGGCAAAATCCGTGAGCCCCAATGATAAGGAAGTCCGGTTGAAACTAGCGGTCGTCCAGATGCGAAAGGGGCAGGTGCAGGACGCGATCCGCGAACTGGAGGCTCTTCATTACCAGGACACGAATTATGTGGAAGTCATGTTGGAACTGGGGGCCGCGTATTATCAGGCCCAGCGCCATGAAGACAGCGCGCGAATGATGAAGCGTGTGATCGAAAAAGCCAAAAGGGGAAGTCAATCTTATCTCCAGGCCCATAGTTATCTGGGCCGGATCTATGGGCAGTCCGGACAGCACAAGAAAGCGATCGATCATTTTCGAAGGGCTTGCTCCGCCCAGCAGAGCGCGGATTGCATGAAAGGTTTGGCGCAGGCGTATTTTGATGACGGCCAGACGGATCGTTGCATTGCGGTGCTGGCCCAGGTTTTGATGATCGAGAAGGAAGACCCCGATGTTTACGGCACGCTGGCAGTTGCGTTGATTCAAAAAGGGGATTACGCAAAGGCTTATCCACTTTTGGAGGAAGGGTTGAAATATGCGAAGGATGGCAAGGCGGCGTCCCGCTTTTATCAAAACATGGGACATGTTCTGATCCAGACCCAAAAGTTTGATCTGGCTAAAAACAATTTTCAAATGGGTCTTTCCCGTGATTGGTCCAACCTCGATTGTTATTTTGGGCTCGCCATGGCATCGATTGGTTTACAGGATGCTCTGGGCGCGAAAAGAGCACTGGAGGATGTTCTTCGGATTGATCCCAAAAACAAGAAAGCTGTTGAAATGTTGCAGCAAGTCGAAAAGGCTCTACCCCAATCGGCCCCGGTCAAAATTCATCTGGATGGCGGGACCGCGCAGGCGAATTTTTCAATCAAATCCAAAAAATAATCCACTCGGTTTCAAGCGGAATCGATGAAGTGCTTTTTCGTCATTTTTATCGGTCCTGAAATTGGCCCAGGTGGGTAGGCAAAGAAAATCTATAGGTTTTGTCCGGCGATTTTAATCTGGGCCTTCCTCGAGTATCTGGAAATTTTCGAATCTGCGGAGCATTTTACATGCCAAATAAAGCGTACTTAATGAAAGTTTTTTATATATCTATTTAAAAAGTATTTCGAATGAATATATAAAAAATTGACTTTTGAAGGTGTTTTTTTAATGTTTCGAAGAAAAAAAATTAAAATCAATTAAGCTTCATTCGTAACCTGTTTAAAATGAATGACTTATGAAGATTATTTTTGTTCATCAAAATTTGACAGGGATGACATTGTTAGGTATATTTCTATTGGGTTTATAAAGACTTTAATCTAGCTTATATCTGGTTATATTTTTTCTTGGGTAAATTCAAAAAAGGAAGGACGGCAATCCGACCATGATGGTGACACAGCAGTCTGCTTTTAAGCCCTGGCTCAGATCGATTGCTTTAGCCACCTGCGTCATCTTCACCTTCACTTCAGTTGTTTTTGATACCGGATTTAGCGAAGTTCATGCGGCCGCTTCCCAGACTCAGATACCCTCAACGCCAGGAACGCATCTTCTCTCCGTAGCTTCTCTTGTGGACCGGCCGGATCTTCCGGATACCTATGGAACGGTCAAGACGACCTTCAAGGGGAAACGGGATGCGGTGGTTATCCATATCCAGGATGCTCACATTAATGAAGAAGCCCAGCGTAACATCGGCAACATCATTCGCCACTTCAACGAAAAATATCAGCTCGGGCTTGTGAACCTTGAAGGTGCGAGCGGGGAGCTTTACACCGAACTTTTTTCCTTTTTCCCGAATCAGGAAGCCCGAAGGAATGTCGCCGATTACTTTTTACGTGAAGGCCGCTTAACCGGACCCGAGCACCTTGCGATTGTCGATCGGGCTCCGGTGCTTTTGAACGGGGTGGAGGATCCCGAACTCTACGAAGAAAACCGTCAGGCCTATATCGAGGCGCTTGATTTCAAGGCCCGGGATGAAGAAGTCCTTGTGAAGCTTGGTAGACTCATGGACGGGGTGAGCCGGTTTGTGTTTCCCGAAGAAATCCGTGAGCTGAATCGCCGCCGTCAGAATTTCCAGGAAGGCGGCCGAGAAATGGTCGCTTACGTCCGTTACCTGGTTGAGCTCGCGCATCAAAACCAGATCTCGCTTGGTGATTATCCTTCCATGCATTCCTTGCTCAAGCTGGTTGACCTCGAGAAACAGGTGGATTTTAATCAGGCTGAAAAAGAGGTCGACCTCCTGATCAACGATCTCAAGAAAATGATTTCCCGGGAAAAACTGACCCGGTTCCTGACCAACACGGTTCACTTCCGCATGAAGAAAATGAAACGGGCGGAGTATTACGGCTACCTTCAAACCGAGGTGTTGGCGGCTTTTGATACGGCTTCAGACCCCGAGGCGATTCGGGCGCAGTACGCGAACGTGCTTTCCTATATTAGTTACATGCGTCTCTATGATACCGTCGACGTTAACATCTTTGAAGAGATTGACCAGCTTGAACGGGTCGTCAAGAAAAAGCTTTTCACGAATCAGGACCAGGTAAGGCTCGATCACATGTTCCGGATCTTTGATGTCTGCCGGAAGATGTTCGAGTTTACACTGACGAAGCAGGACGCCGAGTTTTATTACACGTACCAGGATGAATTCAAGGCCGCGACTTTTTCGGATTTTCTCAAACCGCTCATCGAAAAGTATCACTTCTCCTACGGATTGCCGTCCCAATTGGAGATACTCGATCGGGATCTGCCGCGTGTCGAGCGCTTCTATGAAGCCGCTCTCAAACGCGATCAGGTCCTCATCGAGAGAGCGGTTGAGAAAACCTCCGAGCGCGGGGCAAAGATCTCCGCGATCGTGACCGGCGGGTTCCATACTCCGGGAATTGAGCGGTACCTTCGTGATCAGGACATCTCTTATATGGTAGTAACCCCGCGTATTTCGAAGGCCATCGATCAGAAGAAGGAATCCGCTCTGTATGATGCGGCGCTCCGCGAAGCGCCGCTTGCTATTGAAAAAGTTCTTTCTGAAGCGTTCTTGCAGCCTAAAGCTGGAGTGCTGAACGACCCGCGCTTCCAGTTGGCGGCGGAGCATATTATCCGGTCCATCGGAGAGACCCCTAGCCCTGCGGCGCAAGCGATGATTCGCCTGATGGCCTATGTCAGCGTGCTGGATGGAAAGCTGTCTGCCGGTACGGTTAACGCCATGGAAGCCGATATGGCGAAACTTTCGGCTCAGGCAAAAGGTAAGTCTCTTGTGACCGACGTGGTGGGGGAATTGAAACAGGCGGTCGCTTATAAGAATGCGATCCTGCTTCCTGTTGCCGGAGATGCAAAAAAAGTCCGCATCATCGCCGTCGTGGGTTCCGAGAAAGGTTCCGAAGTTAAGGTTGCGGGTATGATAGGCAGGAAGTCCATTCCGATCTCCGAGGGAAAATTTTTCCTTACCGGAGTTATCGATGTCGACCGGGCTCCTGCGGAGATGCGTGACGCGATCGACTCGGTATTGAAGCGCTCTGAAGTCCGCATCGGGGATGTCCTCGTCGAGTCCGGCAGCATTCAGCAGCCTGCCGTCAAGACGGCGCAGGAGAAAGCCATCACAGCGGCGCAGAAACAGCAGGTTCGTTATGACCAAAATCTGAAGCTTTATCAAGATGCCGGATTTGAGGTCCCGACCAAAAAAGATGCCCAGGCGGCGTTCCGGGCTATTCTTTTAAATGCCAATTTCGAGGATAAGATCGCAGCGCTGAAGGAAACCGGCGCGAGCAAGGCGTTTAAGGACGGCATTATGGATCGCGTCATGATCGTCCGGCTTTTGGGGCAGCATTATGCGGCAGACATGATCCGCGCGCGTGTTCCGCGTCTTCTTGCTTCGGATGTTCCTGTGAACACCTACACCATGACCTTCCGCAACGATGCGGATATTGATGCCTATCGCCAGCGGATGATTGAGCGGCAGACGCTTCAGTCCAAACCTTCTGCCGCCGAATCACTCATTCTTTCTAGTGACGAGATAGCCTTTGCGAAAGGTTATGGGGAAGTAGTTGAGCCATTGCTTCGCCAGGAATTGGAGGGCCTGCGTGCGATGGGCATTACTCCGAATTTGGAGACGATGAAGGTTCAGGTGGAAGCCGGAACGGAACTGGCCAAGGGGGCACTCTATAAGATCCCGATGGGTTTTGGTAAGACGCTGACGCTTCGGGTGGCGGCTTATTTGCTCGCGCAGAAGAGGGGTTTTAAAAAGGATAGCGCCAAGGGTGTCCTTGTCGCTACCGTTAACGATGATCTTGCCAAAAGAGACGCGGAAGCCGCCGGTCGGGTATTGTCCGTTTTTGGACTCCGGGTGGGATTTGTGGGTGATGAGAATGGTGAAAAGGTCGGATATGTTTTTGATCCGGCAACTGACAAGCTACAAAAGACCTCGGCCGAGGATGTCTATGGAAGTGCGGATATTATTTACGGCACGGTCGATAAATTCGTTCACCGCTATGAAGATGAAGAACTCGCTCTGGATAAGAAAGATCGAATTTTTTCGAAACGGCAGTATTTTGCTCTTTTTGACGAGGTGGATGAACCCCTGACTTATCAATTGATGAATCCTTTTATTGTTTCCGGAGGCGAAAAGGTAGGCGCGGAAAAAGCGAGACAGCAGCAGATTTTTGCCCGGGAAATTTCTTTGGCTGTCTACGGCCCCAACGGAGAGGGCGTGGATCAGGGATTAGTGGATATTTCCAAGGAGCAACAGAAGCGCGTAACGCTGACGAGCAAGGGGTTAGACCGGCTTGGAACCCTTTTGGAGGAACGGCAAGCGGAACTTATGACTAGGACAGGATTGGGGGCGAATCCGGCTCTCTGGAGACGGCTTATTGAACAAGCGCTCGCGGTGGAACGCACTTATATTCAAGGTAAGGACTATATTGTGTCCGGCAAAGAAATCATCATTATCGGTGAAGATGGCAAGCCGCATCCTGGAACGCGCTGGTCGATGGGGCTTCACGCGGCGGTTGAAGCCAAGCATGCGCAGGATGGGGTTGAAGTCAGAGCGGAACAGATGACCCGAAACTCCATGATGCTGACAACATTCCTCCGCAATAAGGGCCTGATTGCTGATTTCGCGGGTGCTAGCGGCACGATGGACGAAGAATTTATGCGTGAGATTCACGGGAAGCCCGTTCAGGAGCCGAAGGTCGCAGCCGGGTCCCGCATCGATACAGTACTGATGTATTCCACTGAAGCTTCCAAGTGGGAAGCTTTCTACGCTGATGTTCTTGAAAAGACCCGGCAGGGTGTTCCTGTGGTCATCAAAGTGGATGAAGGCAAGGCTGAGGAAGTAGCAACTGAACTCAAGAAGAGAGGATTGCCGATAACGGCAGCAGTCCGGACCTTTGACGCCTCCTCTGAGACGGGAATTGCTGAGATTGAAAAGTTTGGCGGACAGGCCGGAGCAGTTACCATCGTTACGAATCGTGGCGGCCGCGGTGTTGATATTAAATTGGCTGAGACGTTCCGAAAACTGAATGATGAAGCGCGGCAGAGTGGAAGGTTGTTCACGGCTTATTCGACATATATTGACGATCTTGAAGCCAATGACACGCAGTTCCGCGGTCGCGCTGGACGTCGTGGGGAGGCGGGACAGTTTAAAGCCTATTGGTCGGTTGAAGACAAAATATTTACGAAGTACGAAGGCCTTCCGGCGGTTCAGATTGCGTTAGCTGCAATCAAGCAAGAGTTTAAGTCGGAAGGTGAGCCTATCCAGGAGCCTCGTGAAAAGGGAGTTTCAACGACCGTGACCGATCTTGTATCGGCCGTCAGACGTGCGATCATGGATTCCCGGACACAGCAATTCAAGCAGAATCAGCCGTTTGAAACGGAAATGGAATCGCGCAAAGCGGAATTTCAGCGGGTTCGGGAGGCGGTGCTCGGCGGAGATTTTGGAAATCGTGAGCTTAATGCTGTGATCCCCGGAATTTCCGAACTTGCCAAACGGGTGTTGAAGGGAAATGAGGATGCATTCCGGCAAGGTATCCTGTCCCTTTTGGATCACGGATTTTCTCAGTATCTGGATATTGTGAGTCTTGCGAAACATGACCTGGCCTTGGAAACTCAGGAGGACTGGAAAGGTGTAGCCGCGCAGCAGGATCCTTATGTTAAATTTCGAGATATATCCACTGCAGCGTTCAGAAATTCTTTGGAATTTGTCAGAATGGAGATCGTAAAAAGGGCGCCATCGGATTGGACATCTGCCAAAGCGAGGAAAGTGCTTGGGATCAATCTGGAGACTCTCAAGAGTAAAGTGTTCGGTTATTTGCTGGGTGGGGGGCTTCTGGCGGGTTCCGTCTGGCTGATCGGTTATGTGATGAAGGGTGTTGGCTTTATTCAAAAATTGGCCGCATCCGGGACAAGTGTGGGCGATATGATGGCGAAGTTTGAAACACTCCAACATATTTCCACGGTTTTCCAAGGTGTCCCTGAGTCGGTCTGGATCGTGACTGCCATCGGCCTGATCATGATCGGTTTCACGGTAGCCCAGACTTACGTCAAAAAATTCTCGCAAGCCTATAAGGGGCAAAGGAATTTGGCGTTGGTATTCCGAGGAACGGCTACATGGGCTGAACGTATTGGTGCGGTCATGTCGATCCCGACGCAGATACTTACGATGCTGAGTTCGATGATGCCTCTAGGCGCTTTGTTTGCCTTGATTACGGCGTTGGCTTTCCCCGCGTCTGCTCCATTTCTGATACCTTTGGTAGTTGCTTTGGCCGCGATTGGGGTTGTCGCGGGCGCGCTCCTCATTGCTTTCAATTACAAAACGATAAAGGAAACACGGCTGAGCCAACCGAGTAATTTCGCAAGAGGGTTACGCTCATTATTTTTCGGTTTAGCGGCCATTACGGGAGCAGGTCTGATCCTCATGTTTGTCCCTGGAATGCTTTCGGGAGTACTGGCCGCCTCAGCAATGGGGTTGATCGGTTATCGTGCTCACAAGCGGTTTCTGGAAGATTACGGAAAAGTCCTTGAAACTGCAAGGCCGGCAACAAAAGCTAAAGTTGTTGGTTTTGTCGCTTCAGTTTTTGTATTTGCCGGTATTTTTACCCTGGCGATTGCCATAGGGTCAGTCGCGGGAGCTTTCGTTGCTTTAATGGTTCTGAGCTCTCTGATTCTGGTGGTTACGACAGGTCTTTATTTTATTGCCCTTCCGTACATAGCCTCCCGATTTGCGGCCGTGGAGTCTCGAGCAACCGGGGGAACCCATAAGGTGCTCGCCTTACGGGAGTTCTTTGAATCGGCGGCATTGAATGCGCGGGGAATCATCATCGGAGGAAGTTCTGCCGCAGGCCTTGCGGTCGGCATTGCGGGAATGGCGGGAAGCCTGCCGATTATGGCAGTGATTTCTCTGAGCGTGGCTCTTGTTCTAGGAGGTTTGGTCGCCAATAGGGGGCTGATGAATTATCGTAATAAGATATTGGCTCTGCAGGCGAGAGGTGAATCTCCGGATGGAACTCTCGCTAGGGTGGTTGGTATGGATAACCGGAAAATTGTTCAGGGGTTAATGTCGAGTGTCGTGCTGACAGCGGCTTTACCCTCGATTGGAGCAGGTGCCACGCTAGCTCCTGCTGCGTCCGTGACCCAAAGCATCTACGCGACGCAAACAATGGATCAGTTGGTTCGTAATTTGAGCAGTGTTTTTGGTTCTGCAATGGCTCCCCAAGTTGCTGTCGGGACTCCTGAAGCGGCTCCCCACACCGGGCTTGCGCCGCCTGCGGCGCGGGTCGGTCCTTATATAGAGAATCTTTCCGTTGAACAGCAAGCGGCCTTAAATCTCACCCAAACAGCAGCTCAGACCGCCGAATTGCCCGCAACAGAGACGTCCGCACCGTTTGGGGTGCCGCGTTCCGTGATCATTACTGATACGCCTGAGATTTTGGCGCGTGAGGCTGAAGCTGCGAGTGTTGAGGCTGAACGTGTTGTTGCTGAAAAGGCTGAAGCGGCAGCGTTGCAGGAGCAGGTAGCGGAAACCGCCGACGCAGAAGCAGAAGCTGAAAAATTGGAGGAATCGTTTCTCGGGGCGGGTCTGGAAGGTTCCACCGTGGCAGGGGGCGGAATAGGTGCCGGAGGCCCACCGCCTGAAATTGAGCCTGATGAACAGCCGGGAGTTACTGAAGGTAGTTACGTGGTCTGGGCGGGGAAGGTGGACGCTCTTAGTTCCACCATCAATGAGATCTATCATCCCGCCAATGTGCGCACAGAAGCTATGGTCGAACTTTATACGATGTTACGGCCGGATATGACTCAGAAACAATTTGATAATCTTTCTTTCCGCATGAGTCAGCTTAATACTCAGAACTCGAAAGAGTTTAATGAAACGGGAACCGAGCTGATCGAACTTGGGCGTCAGATTGCATTTTCAAAACTTGGGGCCACCCCCCAGGCCGAAGCACCCGCCGCTGTCCTTGAGCCTGTAAAAGTTGAATCGGCTCAAGAAATAGAGACTACTGGAGAAGAGCTACTTGAGGCGAAACAGCCGACGGCTTTAACCGAAGATCAGCTTGCGGCGCGTGGCGATTTGGATCGAGAGCTTGGCGCGAGATTTTCCGGGTTCAAAAAACTGCTTAAGGAACGTGCCAAGGCGACGGATGCTGATGCTCTAGCGCTTGACCAGCAAATCGAAACCTATCGGAATGTGATTGTTTATGGTCTCCTCAATGCCAAAGAGACGATCAATCCGGCCCACATTCGCACCTTTATTTTTAACTGGGGTATCTTCAACTGGTATAGAGCGCACAAAAGTCCGGAAGGACTTGTGGAAGACTTTGACGACCTGCGCGTCAACCGGAATTATCGTCAAAAAATCGATGCTCTTGTGACAGCATCCGGGATTGAGCGGAACGGACTCAGCAAAACATGGGAACAGGTAAAAAGTCCCACGTCTGAACCTGCATCTGTGGAGACGATAGCAGAAGGTCCAACAGATATGACAACACTCCCCACTGCGGTGCCTCTTGCGGATGCTGTTCAGCAGAAACTGGCACAATTTCATGACACCTTAGATGAAATGGGAGCAACGGTTGACATGCCTGTGGAGGATCGTGCGGCCCAAGTTCGGGAGATCCGGGAAGGACTAACCAGGATTTCAAATGAGTATTTCGGCTTAAGCGGGGATGGAGCTATTGCTACATCTTTTGTGGATATCTCAAGACGGGTTGCTCAAGAGGAGTGGGCATTGCGACCTGCAGAACCTGCTATTCCAGCACCAAAATCCAGTCAGGATGTTGGGAGTACGATCGTCGCAGTTGTCGGTGACGGAGCGGTGGCCGGTGTTGTGGCAGTAGCGGCTGAGGTAGCGGATGCGGTCGAGACAGCAAAGGCTCTCGGCGTGTCACCGGGCGGCGAGACGCCAGCAGTAGCTACACTTACAAAGGCTGCTGTTGGAGGGCAAGTCATTGCAGGAGCGGCACTGTATGATGCTCTGAAGAAAGGCATTACTGATCCAACCGTTCAGAGTGCGTTACGAAACGAGCTTGAAAGAAGTCCGATGCCGACCACGACTGAGGAAATGCTTTTTAGTGAGATGGCACAGCTTTATTCATTGCTGGCGGCGAGTGAAGAAGCCCTTAAGACCCAAGAATATTCAGATCAATACCGAAAGTGGACGGCATTTGTTAACGCGGGACTGAATGCCGTTTTAACGAGACATTACGAAAAAACAAGGTACCAGGGAACGGCTGAGGAGGCTTATCCTGGAGATCCCTCGATTGTTAAATTAGTGCCTTACACAAGGACGAATTCCACTTCGCGTTATGACTCGTGGAGTGCGTTTGCCGGAGCGGGACTTCGGACCGGCAGTGACATGGTTCAGTTCAATGAAGTACTAGAGGCCGAAGCGGCTTCTGCTCTGAGCAATTACCAGATCGCAGTGGCCCAGGTGATACAACAAAAACTTTTTCACATGACTGAAATCGCTACGCTCAATGAACGGTTGAATCGGCTTGATGCGATTAAGAGAGCTTATCTTGATAAAATTCAGAGTTTGCAGGAGACCCTCAGCAAATCTCACGCTTCACTGCCGGCGCTAAAACGACAGTTGGAAGCGTCCCTAACAAGCCTTGAAATTGCCAGATCAAACATTTTGGCGTCTCGAGACAGGCACAAGACCCGGCTCGCGTTTTTAATGGGGCGTGATCCCACATTTGCGCATAACGATAAGGACTACACCAGCTATGTTGAAACGCTAACCTATGACACGATCCGTAATGCCGCGCTGACAGATGAGCGCACGGATGACGGGATCCGCATTATCGTCGAACAAGCTCAGAATTATATTCTTCGCCGCTCGGCTGAACTGGATAAGGTGCTCCCCGGTCTTAGCTGGCAGTTGACGGCTCCTGAGGCCCTGGTAAGCCTTGGAGATGAAAGTGATTGGACGGCGAGGGTCAATCTCTTTACCTTTGATATTGCTTGGTCTTTCAAGGATTACATGGAGAACCAGTGGGTGAACGCAAAAACCGAAGCGGCGAAAGCCTCGGTGATGGGCAGGATGGTTGATATCCAACATGATGCAATTAAGCGGCTCTATGAACTTCGCTCACTTCAGGCTTATGTTCAACAGATCAAGAAACAAAGCACAACGGAACTGCTTGTTGTTGAAGCCTTGCTGACTAGCGTGACCCAAAAACCTGTGCGCGATATGGATCCGATCGCCGCGGCCGATCAATATATTCTTTTACTGGACCAGATTGCGTCTGCGGAAGGGGAACTCGTTAAATTGGAAAATGCTGAAGCCGAGTTAACCAAACAGCTTGACGGGATTAAGAACGGAATGACTAAGCTGGTTGAGGAAAATCAGGAGATCGCTAAGGAGGTGGGCTTTGATCCGGCCGGTGCGAAATTTCGTGAAACCGCGGAATTCGGTTATCAGCAATTGACGGACAATGTTAATACAGAAGCTAACAGTCTTGTGGCGAGCTATGAGGACGCTCAAGATAAAGATGCATTTATTCATGAACTATTGGCACCTAGCTCCCGTCTGGCGGCCGGTCAGTATCAAGCGGCGGCGATGCGGCTAGACCGGGTGCATCAGGAAAGGTTGCGCCTTTTTGCGTACCTGAATGCCGGTTTCGGAGCTTCGCTCGAGGACCCTGGTGCGTGGACCTTTGTTGTGAACGGCGGGGTTGGTTTTGACATTCCTCTTCTGAGTTTTACCCGAAGGGCCGCGAAGTATTCAGCAGACGCGGCCCAAGAACGCGCTGATTCGTATTTGCTAGATCTTGAGACCCGGACGCATTTTGAACTCAAAGTGTTGCTTGACCGGCTTGCGTTCATGGGAAAGCAGATTACGGACCAGACAAATCGCGTTCAAACCGCTCAGAAAGTTCTTGCGGAACGTGTCGTGGAGGTCCGTAAACGCCTTGGGGAGAGAGGGATCGTGGTTGATGATGAAACTGGCCGTATCCTTGATGCGCTCTCGGCGGGTCAAACGGATGAATTAACAAAACTCATTCCGGTCTTGGTTGGTAGGCCTATGGCTGAGCGGCTTGAAGAAAAAATCTGGGAAGCTCTGGCGGGTGCGGCGAATGAATTGGCAAAAGAAAAAACCGCTCTGTCCGCAATGACTGATAACCGGGTGAAGGTTCAGCTTCTTGTCAAAAGGCTCGTGACGCCGGACTTTCGATCGGTTCCTTCCGCGGAAGCTTTGACGCAGGCCAATAAGGAATTTACCGACGCTGACTATCAGGCTCAATTAAAACGAGTCACCAATCCTTACTTCCGGTTTCTCAATGAGAATGGCATATTTTTACCGTCAGCAGCCAAAGATTTGAGGACAATGGAGGGTGTGTTAGCAAGGTTCCTTCCGGAGATGAAGGAGGCGGCGGATTCAGCGTGGGCGAAGTATCCGAAGTTTAGAGAATCGAAACAAGCCGGTGATGCTGAAAAAGAGAGGTTGATTGCTGGCGAGACAAAGAGGTTAGAAGAAAAACGAGAGGAGTTGGCTGGCGCAAGAAGGCAACTTGATCTCGAAAAACCCGATGAGAAAGCAGATAAAAAGACCCAACGGGCGTGGCAAAAAAGCCTTAGTGATCTAGATAAAAAACAACAGAAATTGGACGAGGAATTGCTGGAACTCGGGAAAGTCGAAAGTTTGATACGGACTTATAAACTTTTTGAGGAGTCCCAAGGGAAACTTCAGCGTCTAGTCGGTGATGCCAATAATCAGTCGCTCGAGGATCAGCGCCATGCGATGCGGGAGCTCCTTGAGGGGCTTGTCACCGGTACGGAATCTTATTTAACTTCCGAATATCTTCTTGCCAAGATGCTTGACCTCGGAGCGTATGAATCCCGTGATGACTGGTATCAGGGCATCCGACAGATGCTAGGATTTATCGGGGACGAGGGGACCTCAGTGTTCGGGTACACGGGCAGGATCGAGGCGATCCAGGCGGCGTTTGTGAATGTTGAAAAAGCTTGGGCTGCCATGAAAGCGGATCTGGGTATATATGGGGGAGTTGGATATCAGCGGTCCAGAGTTCAGCCTGAGACCGGTGAAGTTACTACAGGTTCGGTTTTTACGGTTGGTTTAGGAGGTATATTCAACCATTTAAAACGAGTGATTTTGGGAGCCCGATCCGGTTCTCAACAAACCGTGGCCCAACTATTAGCGGAAAGTTCCGGCGAAGTCATTGCGCGTGCCAAAGCCCATGCCCAAGAATCGAATGAAACATGGGGGATCCAAAGCGAGATGGGAAAACTGGCGGCACGGATCGAGCTTTATGAAAAGATCAAAGAGGAGTTTCTGCAATGGCGTGCCTCCTATGAACCAAGACCCGACGGTGTACGAACCAATGTAGATCGGTTACGGTCTCTCCTTGGTCCTGATCGCACGACAGATGAAAGTTATAGCTTGAAAACGGCTGATCTGGAGGCACGTATCCAAAGTGATACGGAAGCTATTCGGTATTTAGAGGCTCAACTGAAGCGCCTGGGTTTTTCACCGAGTGTGATTCGACAGGGAACGGCGCATGCCGAAGGCTTCCAGTCGGAAACAACCGCGCTGGCCCCGATTGGCGAGCAGTTGCGGGAGATGAGTCGAGAAAACTACAGCAGGCAGTCCGTTACATTGAATTCCATGTTGGATTCGGTCCTCGCTCGATCGACCGCAGGACCTTCCGCTTATGCGACTTCGGCATCAATGACACAATCGCCATTTTACCGCGATGCGGGGGTTTTTTATCAAAGCCTGGATGCGGATGCCGGGTTGCCGGGCGCTGACAGTAATCGCTTCGCGGTTTTTAGCTGGAGCGGCGCCGATCTTTTCGGGAGTCAGAAACAAACCTACACTCTTATGCTGCGCCATACGAAGAGCCTTGAAGATTCGGCGGTCAAAGAGAACGAACGGGTGATTCAATCCAAGGTCCGGAGCATTGTTTCAGCGGCCAGCCGGTTGCGCGTTTTGAACCGAATGCAAAAGCTACTCGCGGATCAGGTGTCCGGACTTCAAAAGCTTGAAGCAATGATCGGCGCGAGTCGTTATGAACACGGTATCAAAGCAAGAAGTTTTGATGCTTTGGAAACCATCGCGTCACATGAATCTGAGGACGCGTTTGCCGCTAACTTGAGCGCACTCTGGGCCGAAGTCAAGGGGATGAGCGTCGGCGAAGATGAGAAAAAGAAAATCTTTTACGACCGCCTCGCGGATCTAATGAAGGTGGAAGAAAATAGTCTGGCGAAGGATCTCGATAGTCTTAAGAGACAGGCTGGTGAATTAGGGATCGCTCTGGATCTTGTTGAAGGATTGGATCTTACGCAGGTCGGCAATCTTGAAAATTACGAATCGGATGAAGCGGTTCGCGCCCGGATTCGCGAAGAGATTAACAGGCAATTTGTCAAAACGCTGAATCAGAATCGCCTGCAGGTTTCTGTGAAGCTTGGCCTGAGCCATCCGTCCCATCAGTCCGCGCTTTCAGAGGGCGAGCCGTTCCTCGGGTTTGGCGCTTCTTATCTCATTTATGATTCTAATCTCCAGGCGATGATTAATTTTTGGGAAAACCGCGGATCCATCGAACAACTTTGGGCGAGGCAGGGAGATCAGGATGATAAAGTTCGCTGGCTTGAGCTTGGCCTCGACGTTGAGAAGCTTCAAAAGGAGGTCGAACTGCGCAAGCAGGTCGTGGAATCTGTCGCGGTAGCGTATCAGATTGCTCGTGAGCGGGCACGGCGCGATGGCTATCCGGACGCCCCGATTGATGCCGCGTTCCGCTACATGAACGAACTCAAGGCTTACAAAGGGGCTGTGGACGCTTATTGGGAAGCCAGTCAGCGAATGATTGATTTTGCCAAAGAGAAGAAATTTGAAATCGAACTGCCGCGCGGCACTGAAGATTCGATCGAGCGCATCAAGGCCATGATCCCGAAATGGATCGAAGATGATACGACCGAGGACGTAACTGCTCCGAAATATCTTGACGAGACCGTGAAACCGGAACTGATCGGCGAAGGCACACGCGCCGCAGATTTCTCAGTGGATGAAACATTGATGTATAAGGACCAGCAATTGGCCACTGCTGTTTCAGATTTACTCAAAACTTTGGGAATAGCTGACCTTTCTGCGGAAGCCACTCTAAGCCAGATTAAGGACCGGAAAGATCTTGAAACGGTCATGGTGAATATTTTCGGGAGGGTGGCGGAGCGGTATGGGCGAAGAGATCCGGCCGCTTGGGTGGGGCAGGTCGCCAAGTCTTATCAATCTCTTACAAAGGATCAATTTTTTGAAAAGACCGGATTTATGGAGGTCGGCCTTGGCGAAGAGATCTGGGGTAACTTGTTCAGTCAGTGTTTTTCGATGGGGCCTTCGGCCCACAAGTTGCTCGACCAAAGCGGTATTGATATGAATCAGCTTGCCATGGCGGCATTCATGGGCGAGTTGGGCCAGTTGGCGGCTTCCCGTGGTGAAGATGGCGATTCCCAAAAGATAGCTCAAGCGCTCGTCAATGATTTCCCGGGCGCGATTGCCGCTCTTGAGAGGATGCGAGGGCAGTCGCCGGGGACCTATTCTCTGAGGAGCCCGGTTGAGGGGGCGGAAGTTCTGACGCTCGTTCTTTATCGAGCGATGGGAGATGAAGCGTTGAGGGACTTAACATTTGACAAGATACTTGAGAATGAGGATCACAAGCGTGCGATCGAAAATCTTTCTCCTGAATTCAATCTGAATAATATTTTTCCGGGAATTATGGGTGTTGAACGTAATAAGGACGGTTGGGTGGACGGGTGGAAAGAGACTACGAAGTTTCTGTCGATCGCTTCCGGTCTTTATGATGTCGAGACCCAGACGGTTAAACTCCGTGAGATCCCGGTGGGTGATCCGGAAGAATTTGCTTATGTTATGGCCCAGAACATTGCGACTATCCTGGCACATCCGCGCCCCGGCCCGGACGCGAACCCGGATCAGATTGCTGATTATCAAAAGATGATGGAGCAGATGGCCTATCTGACGGCTCGATTCTCGCATCATCTCGCAAACTCCACGAATTTGACCATCAAGGAATCAGATTTGACGAGCACGACCTACCTCCGGCTAAAAGCCCTGGAAGCAAAGATGATCGATGAAGAAAAGACTCAAATGATCGATCCTGTGTCCGGTACGGTGGTGACTTTAGAAAATGTCAAAATTCGAAAACAGGCGGCCCGTGATGCGGAAGTCGAAGGGCGCCGGATGTCGAACGCGCTCGCTTATGTGAATGATGTCCTTTTTGGTTCCGGGCATGATGCCGGAGAAAATCGGAAGGAGTGGCTTGAAAAAGATCTCGCGGAGCGGCTCAGGCTCACCGAAGACAGAGTAAGGCTTGAAGATGATTTCTGGGGCAGAAAGGAACTTCAGGGTTATTTAAGTGAGCTTACCACCGGAGCTGATGGTAAAAAATATAAAGGTGATCGCCCGGCGACGGCGATGGAAATTTATAAAGACAAACAGCAGGTTGGAGGAAGTATTTCCAACATGGCTTGGGAAGCGCTCGGAGAAACCGGGAAGACGCTTGATCGTGAGTCCTTGGCGTATATGGAAACACTAAGCGCGGAGATAGCGGTTCTTGAGACCCGCATAGTTCACCCTGCCACTTCCGCGGCTGATAAATTGGCGGCGCAGGACACAGTGAAAGGTAAAAAATTCTTGCTTGAGCGCTTTAACCATGCCAAGGCTAAAAAGGTAGCAGACTATACGGTTCTTATGGGCGAAGAAACCGGCAGGGGTGATAAGTCATGGACAGAAAGTGACCGGATTGCGCGTGTGATCGCGACACGCAGAGTCATGAGGGATTTGCGCCCCAAGGCGGAAGGTTTGCTCGGGGAGTTGAGTAATGATGATCCTTACGATGTGAGTATTCTGAGAATGTTGGCGGAATCGGCGTTGCCGGATATTCAGCCAAGGTACATGCCTGGGGCGGGAGGGTTTGATCGAGAGAAAGACTGGCAGAACTGGGAGGATCTGGGGATTGAACGGCGGAGGGAAATACTGAACAACCGACTGGATTATGCTCGCATAATCAACGCGCAACTGAAAAAGGAAGGAATCGAGCTACGGCTGAAAGACACGAAAGACACGCCGGTTAATTTGCGCGGTAAGGACATGGGGATGCTGATAGCGGACGCGATGGAGGCGAGCGGGGAAACGGGAAACAAATTGGGTTGGGAAGCTGTTCAGCATATTGAGAAACTTGAAAATGAAATAATAGAACTTAAGGCGAAGATTGCAAGAGATGCCACGCCAGATCCAACGGTTCAGGCTCAATTAAACGAAAAATTGGAAAACTTGGCTGTTTGGAAAGCTGCGCAGAAAAAAGTGGCCAAAGATTATGAAGTGCGGCAGGGGTGGGAAGACTCAAAGCGGATTGAGCGGATGGTGGAACTTCGCAAGATCATCAAAGCGATTCGACCCTATGTCGAAAGAATCTACGGTCCGTTGGATGACTCAAACCCCCGCGACTCGGGAATTCTTCGGACCTTGGCGGAACTCGTTTATGGAGACGTTCAGGATGCACATATGCTTGGCGCCCTGGGTTTTGACGATGCCGAGGAATGGGCAGAGTGGCGGGACATGGGCAAAGATAAGCGTCAAGCGGTTTTAACCGGCCGGCTTCAAATTGCCGCAAATCTCAATCGTTCGCTCCAGGATTCGGGCATTGTCCTCGACCTCAAAGATACCAATGTCACCAACTTGGACGAAAAAGGCGCGGATATGGGGCTCTTGATGGCGATCGCGGAAAACCCGGAGGCTTGGAAAGAATTCTTTGGGCTTCAAAAAGGGAAAGACGGTAGCTGGAGCGTACAGCTTAAGTCCCCGTATCCTTCCCGAATCAAGGCTTTGTTTGAGATGGTGGAGGAAGAGCGCGGCCAAGCACTTGATCCTGCCAAGTTTTCGATCGAGGGCTTTCTGCGCGCAACAGATCCAACTGGAATTCGAGGTTCGATGTCGGTGAGAAGGCAGCAGGCAGATTGGTTGAGTGTAGCTAGCCGGCTCGTTTTTAATGCGGAGAAAGAACTTGGGGCAGGGGCGGATGTAAAAGCTGTTAAAGCGAGAGCCGTAGAGATAGGAAATAGAAAGATCGAAATTTATAAAGTTGCGAATAATGAAGGAATGGCTCTGACAAGAAATAATCTCGAATTCGAAGATGAAAATCTTGAATCTCTGCAGAAGAGCGACGAGGGTCTTACGGCGCAAATTTATTATCGGTGGATCAAAGAAGCTAGGGGCGCTCGCGAAAAAGCCGGGGAAACAATTTTGGCTGATTTAAATGAAAAGAAACCGTTTTGGATGCATCCAAAAGAACTGATAGCGATGAGAGCCAAGGTCGTGGGGCGAAAAGAAGAATCGAATAATCCGGGTCTAGCGAACGAGCCGGGGGATGCCACCGCGGACCGTGCGGTGATCGACTTGCTGATCGAAGACGGCAAGATCACGGCGGCGAATGCTGAAAAGGCTTTGGATCGAACAAAATACGAGACAATGGTCAAGATGTACCTGCAGGCCGCTTATATGCTCTATAACCTTGAGATCCCGGAAAATGCTGCTCCCGGCAGCAATGAGCGTGTGTCAAAACGGCTTCAGACCGGAGATCTTTCTTCGAAGATCAATCCGATCATGGCGGCCTATGACAGCGACAATCTTAAGGAGGCCGAGCGTCTTTTGCAGAGAGAAGCTCAGATCCTGAAATTGACCGGTCTTTTTAAGGCCGCGCTGAATGGGGACAATACTATCCCGATCGCGGATAATCCCTATGCTGCAATGGCGGTTAATTTTCCAGATCTGATATCGAAAGAATTAGAGAAGATGGGGATACATCTTCAACCCAAAGACGTTACTAAGATTTTTAGGAATATGTCGAAGGAAAATGTTGAGGGGCTTATGTCCAGGGTCATGTTCCTTCAGGAATCTAATGCGCCCTTCATGGAAAAGGATAATGACAGCGAGGCTGTTGATTACATATATAACTGGCTCCGGGACATGGCATTCTTTTCCGCAGCCGCGTACGAGGTATACGGCTATTTCCCGACCTATGAGAAACTCGAAAGCTTGTTGAAAGATGCCCGGGGAAGTATGGACCGGCTGCCCACGGGTCCGGTGAATGGTGGACTTCGCAGGTGGTATGAAAAAAAGAAATTAGCCGGTATCCTTTTGCGCGATGCGGATCTTGCGGGCGATCGCACGCTCAAACCGGTGATCGTTTCTCCGGTCGGTCAAAATGTCCCCGGACCGGAAAGATCTCTCGCTGCGACACAGCCTGCGGACGAGTCTTTCAGCCTCCGTGAGATCCTGACGGCTCGATCGATCAGAAGGAATGTTTTTCAGGAGCTCCAGCCTTTCTCACCGTTTAAAGATCAAGGGGACGGCATAGGGGATCTATGGTATGCCAGAAAATTTAAAGCGATCAAGGTTCAATTGGTAAAAGAAAAACCGGAGGTAACAGAATCGGAAATTCTTTCGGTCCAAACAAGGTTTGTGTCGGAGATGAAGCGTGCTCGCGAGCTGTTTTTGAGATCTTCCAATGAAAGTCAGGACGTATTGCCTGAGAACGCCGCAGCCCAAGCGGATGCGTTCATGGGGGAATGGGCGGATTATTGGATTAGGAATGTTTTAAGTGATGATGCGAGAAAAGATAGGCTGGAATCTTTGGCGGCTTCGACCGCGAGGATGAATGCCGATCGGGTCAGGGCTGAGCGGGAATCCGCAAGAAAAGGGAATGCGGCGGCTATCCGGGAGAGGGTTTTGGCGGGCGAAACCGAGCAGGATATCCTGAAGAAAAACGCTGCCGCCATCACCGATTTTTATAATCAGTCGTCATGGAAAGGGGACGGAAAAATAGGCGCCCGGCTGTTGAGGAGCTACGCTGATGAGATGATCAGTCAGGGATACTCAGAAGAGGAGATCGTCCTTCTCCGGCTTTATATTCGTCCCCGTTTGATCGCAATCGTATGGCCAGGACTCAGCGCTCGTGATCTGGATGTCCGACATCTTGCTGATATCGATGCGTGGTCTCTTGAGATCCTTGATAGTGTGAGCGATCTGAAAAAACTGGACGATATCGATAATAAAATTGATGTTCGGTTTTCAGAGATCCAAGCTTTTAAAGGCCAGATAAGGGGTCTTCTGAATGCAGACGCGTCCTTCGTTGAGTTGGGAAAAACCGAGGAGGGAAGGCTTAAGCAGAAAAACATGGTGAACCGTTTGGCGAATGATGCTTCAAACAGGAAGCTGTCGCCGGACAAAATTACAAAATGGTTTGAGGTCGCTAAAAAGATGGTGCCGGTGCCTGTTTTGGGGCCTGCGGCGCCGGGAGACAAAGGCTCGAGGCAGCCCGTAGGTTTGAGCCGGGCGCTTTGGTATGCGGACAGTTTGATGCAGTTGGGCATTGCGGAAAGTCTGAAACCGATCTCATGGAGTGATCAGGTCGCGAAGGGCATGACCGATCGATTTTTTGTTTCCATAGATGAGATGTACGGCCTCGCGCCGCGGGATCCGGCTACCCAGGAAAAGCAAGAGCTCACGCCGAGACAAGCAGCACTATTCTCAAAGGCGGGGTATGAGGAACTTCATAATTACGACAGAAAATGGAAAGAAATGTGGACGCCAAGTGCGAAATGGTATGAGTTTTGGAGATGGGATGAACTCTGGAACCCCACAGGTGTGATCACCAAGGACCAGATCGAAAGAATGGGGCTTGATTGGGCGGAAGTTTCCACAAAACTCGTGAATGAAAATAAGGCGACATTTAAGAAGGACTGGTTGTTTTGGAAGAATCCGGATGCTTTGAGGTTGACGCAGAATGTGGGCGACGAGATTGCGAGAGACGCTGTCCAAAAAAGAGCGCAATTCCTGCTGGATCGCGGAGATATTCTTCCCGTAGATTTCGATATGTTCCTGCGGCGCGTCCGGAGTAATTATCAGCAAACGATCGATCAGCGGGCGCGCGGATTCTCGGACGGTTACCTTGAGATCGACAAGACGCAGGTTTCTTCCGTGTCACCGTTTGTTATTGCCATGATCGCCGATCAGCAGAATCCACAGCAGAACCAGCAGTTCGGGTTTTTCAAGATGTTCTTTGGCGATGCCGATCCTAAAGACCTCTGGCGCGCGGATTCCTTGGTCAACTCCGCCATGGCGAGCGCAGAGCGCCGTGTGAACATGGAGATCGTGGATAAGAGTTCTCCCTCTGATAGCGAAAAGGGTTGGATCTCGCGCCTTCTGAGTCCTGAAAGAGCGGCTGGAAAGAGCTGGTGGCGCGCTCACGTTGATAGGTTAGTACCCTCCGCGAAGAAGGATGCTCAGGCGCCTCTTTTTGGAGCATCGATCTATGCGGCTTTGGCCGGACTTGTTTTCCTGGTTGTCGCTCTTTTCAGTACCAAACGGCGCATTCCAAAATATGGCTTTGATAAAGCGAAAGACGCTGCCGAAAAACCGGCCGCGATTGCTGCTGCTTTAACTGCTGCGCAGGCCGAAAGGACCCGTCTCGCAGCGGTACTTGCGGCTGCGGAGGCTGCGCAACAGCCGCCGCCGGCGCAACGGTCCGAGGTTCGCTCAATCGAGGAAATTAGGGCCGCGATCGCTGCCCAAGACAGACGGATCAAAGAGCTCGAGGCTAAGCAACAAGTATTTGCCGGTCTTCCTGCCGCTGAACAGGAGAAGCTGAAAGCCGACGAAAAGGCTTGGGATAAGCATCAGACTCTTTCACGGTTCCGTCTGGATCTACTTGCCGCGCTCATGTTCTCGATGCGTGTATTCCTCGTGCTTTGGATTGCCGCGGCTCTGACACCTTACTTGGGTCTTACCTGGGCTTTTGCTTTACCCCTTGCATTCACGCTCGTATTTCTGAAGATCTATGGCTGGTTGTACAAGAATCTTAGCTATGTGGGGATCTCAGTCTTGAGTGCGACGATCAAAACCCTCGTGTTCACGCTTGTTGTCATTGTTCCGATTACGGGGGTACTCGTATCATTGACCCCGTGGGTTACTTTGGGGGGATTTTTTGGCGGAGCCTTGGGAATCGCTACGATTCTTTGGACGACGGTTCTTCTTCAGCCGGGGTTATTGGTGATGGGCCTTATGTGGGGCGTCATGCTGGTTCTTATGACGAAGTGGGCGGATCCTCAGTCATCGCTGATCGTGGTGGATATGAAGGACGAGGTTCGCGAGCAGTTTAAAAAGGATTTTGCTGAAGAAGAGGCGCAGAGGGTTCTTAGGGATTTACGTGAGCTGCGTGATTGGCTTCAGGCTGCCGAGAAGAAAGCTGAAAAGGACAAAGTGACAGTCGCAACAGCTTTGGGGACGGGGAAGGGGAGTCTGAAGGAAAAGATACAGGCGAGGATCGCGGAACTCAGGAACAGTCTTGTTGTGAAAAACGGGAATACTTATATCCGGATGCCGGACGGCAGCCTGTATTTTAAAGAAGGCGAGATGGCCGTTGTGAAAGGTGTTACGCTTCATGCCGGGGGCACTCAGGAAATGGACGAGGTCGTCTATTCCTTCGCCGAGAGCTTGATCCAGAATAACATTGAACAAGCCAGGTTTGCCTTGGGGATCAACGGTGGAAGCATCACCAAATACATGAAATTGAAGGACCGCTATGAAAAGAAAGAAATAACAAAAGAAGATTACGAAAAAGAGCTTAAGACGTACAAGGTCGGGAGTTTGACCATTGAAGAGTATGTGCGTGGACTGAGAAAACGTCTTGAGGTTTACGCTCTTGTGATCCCTGACGTGCAAAGAAGGTTGCAGATCTTTTTGGAGCCGGGGTGCAGAAAGCCGTTTCCGAACGTTCTGAAGTGGGGTGCGTTTACGATGTACGGGGAAGACGGCTCCAAACGGAACGCGGAAAATACAAAAGGCGGGTCCATGGGACAGGTCTCCTCAAAGGGCATAAATTTTGTGACGACGTTTAACATCTTCGGACGTAGGATCCTGCTCGGTATGACTCCCGCGGTGATCGAGGCCTGGCTTGCGGAGAATGGCGGTGCAAAACCCGGTGATCTCAGGATCCCTCTGGCGGCCGCTAACGAGCCTTTCTTTGCGGGAGTTATTAAAATACCGCCTCAGGATATCGATGGCTGGATTGCTGAGGTCGATGCTTCTTCCAAAAAGCCCCAGACGATAGACGAAATGGTCATTCCTCTCGAAGAGACCCGTAAGGATGAGAATCTGATGGGTCAGTATTATCCTCAGTTGGATGAACAGGGGAATCTCGTACCGAGAGTTAAACATTCGACAACGGTAGATGGAGGGAATTATGTTAGCAATGGTTCCATTCTGACGGTATCCCAGGCCCTTGCGGACCGTCCTGATGTCGGAGGGCTGCAAATGGATACCGGCTATCATACTGAGGATGGGACTTCGATGGATTGGGTACAGCGCCGGTTTGCCCATCATTCCGGGTTCTGGACAATTCGTTTTAATGCGGCCGTGGCGGGTTTTGAGCGGTTCTTCGGGAAGTACACGCTTGTAACTCGATGGGCGGGCGAAATGTCGCGTCCGACCGCCGGGATGCCCTGGGGTGCTTATTACACAAGGACCGTTATTCTTTCAGGTTTTATTCTGAATGCCATACGCCGGGCTCTCAGTGAAGGCGGCGGGTCTTATAAATTTGTGGCTGGTGTTGGGGATCTTGCGATAGTTAAGGATGGCGAACATAAGGGCGAGCTTGCCATTAAAGAGGCACTGAAACATACTGCTCGAAAGGCAGTTAATGATATCGTGATCGCAAAACTTCCCACGGGCGTTACTCTGGACAATGCCACAGATGCCCAGTTGGTGGAGGCGCTGAATAAAACCCTAGAGAATCCGGGACTCTATGAAAAGGCGAAACCTCTTTTGGACAATGCCGGAATTTCCAGAGCGGAAGCTATGGCGAAAAAAGGAAAAGATGCTGTTGCGCAACTTGGCTTGCGAAATCGTGCCATTCTCCAGGCGATATACGGCGAAGAAATACAAAATCAAACGGAATTATCTTCAACCCTTGATCAAAAAGGGCTGAACGGCTATGCGGAAGGTTTTCCCGATGCGGTGAACGGGATCATCGCGAAAATGAACGGCGAGGATGAGATCGTCACGAATACGCCCTCGGATAACTATGTCATCCACGATTATGTTCGCAGACATTATGACAGGATCAAGGCCTACAAGAGCATGCCGGAGGGACCTGCTAAGGGATGGTACTGGATGTGGAATCTCGGACGAGGACCAAAACTACCGATTGGGTGGTTGATCGCGAAGTTGTTCCGTGTATCGGAGCTTTCCGAGCGTTATTTGATTTTATCGCGTCTTTGGATAATCCATCTCCCGTCGTTGCATCAGCCGGCGCCGTTCGGAAAAGATTTTATGGATACGACCGGGATGGAATATTTTGACAAAATGCGGGAAGAAATGAAGACGGAGCCGGTTCTTTTGCAGGGGATGAATGCCGCGCTGGTCGTGAGGGCCGACGAGGTTTCCGGGATCATCGACGATACTCAGGAAAATTACAAAAAAGAAGAATTCCAGGTTAAGAAATCGAGCGAATCGAATGACGAGCCGACGGAGTGGGCGAGGGAAGCCGGCATTTTTGCACTGACCAAACCGACGGATTTTTTCAACATTTTCCCGAGAGAGGGTGCCGTTGCGAATAAACAGTGGCTCAAGTCGCTTCTCCTCTCCTGGGCGTTGGTGTTTGTGCCGGCCCTCTTCATTATTACAGCGACCCATCTTGCGGTGCTGCAGATGCTCGTGGTGTTGAGTGTTCTGGTGCTTGCATTTTTGTGGGGGGCATTTTCGAAATCGATAGCTGTGACTATGGTTAATTTCAGGAATGATGTTCAACGGATGAGAAACGGCGAAATTCGAAAAGGTTTTGGTTTGTTGGTATGGCACTATATACAGATGCATCTTTGGCTTGTAAAGGATGTCCTGATGTGGTGTTCCGAAAAGGTTTTTTCGACGCTGAAGTACATGGCCCGTGTTTTAAATCTTTGGGACTTTTTCTGGGGTCAGCCAGGACGCATCGGGGTTTTTGATCGGGATCGCAAGGCGCCTCCCGCGCCCCCGGCATTAGGAGCTTTGGCAACTCCTTCCGCGACCCAGTATGCCGTCGAGCCAAACGCACGGCGGGGTATTACGTTCGGAGTTGCGCTTTTGGGGATGCTGACGCTCGCAAAAGCTTTCGCAGTTACCGAGATTTTGGCCGGACTTGGGTTTGCGGTTATTGGGATTGCTGTCGCATCGTGGATGCTGTGGACTTTTCTTTCAGATCCGGATTCAATCGGGAATGTAGCGGGTAAAGCCCTCGGTGAAGTTGTAAAAGATAACGAGGCCCTTGGGTGGGTGAAGGGAATTCTTGCGGGCGTAAACACTGCCGATGATGCTGTTGCTGCTTTTAAAAAGGTTGGTGTGCTGAAACGAGTACATGTGATCTGGACCGTGGGATGGAAATCACGCGGGCGAATAAAAGAGATGGTTAAAGCCGAGGAAGAGTTGGCCGCGAAAGTAGGGCGCGCGGCATTTTTTCCTCGCGCGGCATTTCCGTTTGTGGATTTCATCCGGCTGTCGAATCATCTTTTTATTCCGTTGTTGTTCCTAGGTGTCGTGGGACTTCTCATGCCGGTTTTTGCGATTAATGTCCCGATATCCCTTATCATCTTAACGTTGCCTTTGACCATTCCATGGGTTTTTGGTCCGTTTGGCCAATTTGTCGGTGGTTATATTTTTAATCGTAAGGGAGAGCATAACGGCAAGTGGAGGGCCCAAGCGTGGAGTATTGGGCTTGGGGCCGCTTTCCTTGGAATGGGCATTGCAGTTCATAAATTGACCCTGATGCAGAATGTTTTCGGGGCGATTTTGGAGCTCATAATACACGCGCCGATCACCGCAGCCATCTCCGGGATGGTCGAGGGTGGGGTTGGTCCCTTCATGGGCGTCTTATCGGGTTTGTCGCCATATATGATGTGGGTGCAGTCCTTTATCGTGGGCGGCATGGTATTGCTTGTCATTGTCGGTATGGTGTGGGCTCTTATATATTGGAATCAGGTAAGAAAAGAAAAGAAAGCCGCGGACCAAAAAGCTGCAGCTAAGAAAGCCGCGGATGATGCTACCGCGGCGGCTGCCGCTGCTGCGAAATCTGCCGCGGGGACGCCAGCTGGGAACGGAACGTCGGGGACGACGAGTGGTACGTCGACAGCGACCACGCCTACGCAAGCACCTGCGGACACTTCGGATAAGGCACTGGCGGGAACTGAAAAGCCAGATGTGCATGCAACCGATGTGCCTGGAACCACTGAAGTGACGCCGCCTTCGGATCAGGCTCAGGTTGAAGTGCCAGCGACCGAGCAAAAACCCGCTGTTGAGCAAACACAACCAACGGAACAAAAAGAATCCGCTGCTGACACGGCGGCATCTGCAATTCCCGAAAAATCAGGGTCCTTATTGACTGAGGAACAAGAAGCTGCACTTCGGATGGTTGCGGCCAATTATGCCAAAGTGCCCTACATTGCGAAATACGTGCGAATGGCTCTGCTTTATTTTGGGCGTTCCACGGACTCCAAATTTAAAGAAGTCGAATCGGCGTATGTAGCGGCGAAACCGAATGGAGAGGGATTTCCAAAGACAGAATTTAGCTCAATTGAGGGAAATGCTTCGTTAAAAAAGCTTGCTAAAACCGCAGTCATCCAGGTTTTGAGTTTGGATGGTGGTTTGGGCGAAAAATTGCGTCGTTCCCTTTGGAAATCCTGGTTGCTAATGAAAGGGTTCTTGAACAGGGAAGGACTGGAAATCGATTCCGAGGGCAACCCCAGGCTTGGTGCGAAGGGCACCGATATGGGGTATTTTGTGAAGCTCCCGGATGGCAGGATCGTCTATGTCAGCGTCTCAGAATCCAAATTGATTAATCTTTACAGACAAGGACAACAGTCCCGTTTTAGCGGATTGAGCTTTCGTGCTATTGTTAACGCAGCATCCCGACCTTCCTATGAGGCTCTGTTTGAAAAGCCCAATCTTCTGGGAATTATCGCAGAGGGTAGCACAGTCCCGATGACGTATAGGGAACTGCTTGCATCCGTGAATGTAAAGGTCGATGACTTTCTTTTTCAAGACAAGGTCCCGGGCCTTCGGGTATGGGTAGATAAGACGGGGAAGGAAGTATTCCTTCCGTCTGTGTCGGATGCTGGCTATAGCCAGGAAGGAGGCCATGGTCAGATTGGCGTGTTGACGGTTATTAATCCTGAAGATTATGTCCCCCGGACGGATGGAGCGCCTGATTTTGTGGCTTTTACGAATGGGGATGGACAGGTCTCTTCCGACATTTCGCCGGAGATTATCGGGGACATGATTCAACGCGGCAGAGCGATCGGTAATCTTGTGACGGCGGCGACTCGCGTGGATCGGAAGGGTGGTAAATATATTGTCAGATTGCTTGAATACCTTGGAATTCGGCGATGGGTCCCCGGGCAGCGGGAGTTGGCGGCAGCGAAAGAACTTGGTAAAGAATCCGAGTCTAATTTTTACAAGGCTGGGCAACCGGACGGAGCGCCTGTTTTTGGCGACAATTCAGTTGGAAAACAGCCGTTTAACACCAACACTTTTTATATCAATCAGGCCCGATTGATGCCTTTTCTTGCGGATCTCAAGCGCGTGATGGGGGAAGATGCGTATCTGGCAGAAGTTATTTCGCCCAATTTTATGAAGAAAGATACGAAACCTGGTCAGGATGGATATCAATATTTCCCAATCGACGGAGCAATTGGGAACGTCTACCACAATATTAACGAATTTGTGATGAAGCTGACCCTGATCAGAGATGCTGGGAAGCTAACTGAGAAACAAAAGGAAATTCTGGAGGTGTTCGCGAAACATGGGATTCAGGAAGTGATCCACTATTACAATGTGCCGCGAACCATGTTTACGCCCCAAAAAAATCCCCTGGATGCTCTATTGCAAATGCTTGGGGGATACTATCGCTATGATCTTGAGACGGGCAACCTGGCGGAAACAGAAAATGATCTGGTGCCGCCTGAGGTTGTGATTGTGGATTCCCAGGGGAAGGCACAGGACAGTGGGGCCGGATATTACAGCGAATTTTTGAACATGCTCCAGACCTTTGTCTCGATGGACAGAATCGAATCTATTCAGGCCTCCTCTTTTGATATTCGGGAGCTGGACAAGCTTGAAATCCATGGCAATATCTCAGTGCGGGACACGAAATTCGTCGGGAATGTGGAGATCATTAACCGGGGCACGAGTGAGAAGGTTTTTGATGTCCGCGATGCGATTTTGAGAAATTCCGGGCTTCGTGATCAAGTTGGCTACCAGGAAGGGCAGCCGCTTAAGCTGGAAAATGTGCGAATTACGATTGGTGAGTCGGGAGACATGTCAATTGAATCTGTCGGGGCACGCTCCGAAATTCGCCGTGTCCCCGTCAGTCCTGTCTCGGAAGTGAAATCATATGGGGCCTTTGTAAATAATTTTAGGGCGAAAGTTGATAATGGGAGTCCTTTGTTACCGGAAGAGAAAAGGGACTTTATTAAAGCCAGCTTGGAAAAAGCCAAAGGGTTGCAACGCATAATTTGGGATGCCCCTGAGGGGATTTTTGTGAGTTCTGAAGTGACAACAGTGTTTCAACCGGCGAATCGGCTCTACGAGGACATGCCGGATAATGAGTTTCTGAAAGCGGGCGACAGTCTGATTAAATGGGATAGCGATATCAGTAAAAAAATATATGAGAGAGCGATGCGTGATGCTCTTAATGCGGTGGTGACCCAGAGACAGGAAGTGCGGCTCACGACGGAAGTTTCGAATCCTATTGCTTTGAGAGTCGAGGCGGGGGTGGCAGACGCCATTATTGCCGGGCTTAAGGCCGAAGGCATTGTCGTTCCTGTTGCGGAAGTTCTGGATAAGGGCGCTCTTATTGTGAAATATGACACAGAATTGATCGATCAGATGATCAAGCAGCGCGCAAGCGGCCAGATCGCCGCTGGCGTGAAGATCATCGTGACGGCACGGGATATGGACGAGGCCTTCGCGGTCAGCAAACATTATGGCGACGCGGTGACCGCGGTCGTGACGAGTGTCGCGTATAACGTTAACAGTATCGTTACTGATGAGATGGAGGCTCTTGGCTTGCGGGAACGCGGCAGAAGCCTGATCCAGGTGCGGCCCGGGACCGAAGCTACTCAAAATACCGCGGCTTATCTTGCGGCAGCCCTGCTTTCGAATGGCAGGATCGTGGTGGTTGGAGAAGAAGAGCTGGTGTCTGGTGCGATCCAGATCAGCGTAGCCCAGATGCTCCGCGCCGAAATGCGCGCCGCTGAAGCTATCGCGAAGTCGGCGTAGTGGAGTAACATTATCTCCGCACGCCGCAGTACTAAGTAAGCAAAATCAAGTATTTGTTCATTTGATTCATACTTCTTGATTCGGAAGAATGGTCCAAGTTCACAAATACTTATGCTCTTCTACTTAGCATATTGATGCGGGTGCAAGTCGGCGTAGTGGAGTAACATTATCTCCGCACGCTGCAGTACTGAGTAAGCATAGGAAAGTAGCCGGGGTTTCCCCCTCTTTGAAAAAGAGGGGAAGGGGAGATTTTTAAAATCCCCCTCAATCCCCCTTTAGCAAAGGGGGAAGTATCTTGTGTGACGGTTATTTTTTTTGTTTTCTGTATGCGTTACCCGTTGCTCGCTATTGTTAGAAATTGTTTTCATATGAAACTACCCTCCTGTTTTAGGAAAGTGCCGATTCTCTCCTTAAGTGAAATCAATTTTCCGGTAAAGGAATTTATAAAGAATTTATTTCCGCACTTCTCTTCTCTTTCTCTGGATTCATGCTACTTTTTAGCAGAATTTCCTATATTCAAAATTCAATCAAAAAAGGAAAATTCAGACTATGCAAAATGACCCGATGTTCGTGCCCGGTTTCTCGTGGAAGCGAAGTAAGTCGATAGTTGCGTTTGTCACGCTTGTCGCTTTTACCGTGACGACCCTTGTCTGGGACCCCAGGGCATTCGCGGGGACGGGTGTGCCCGTGGCCGGTGAAGTTTCGGCCTTTGCACAAGGGGTTTTGCAGATTCCGGCTGAATTGGGTCAGGTGACCGAGACTTTGGTGGGGGATCCAAAGGCCCCTGCCTTCATTCATATCCAGTCCGCGCACGGGAACTATTCTGCGGAAAAGAATATCGAGAAACTTCTCGGATTTATCGAAAAGAATTCTTCTGTAAAACTGATGCTTCTTGAAGGGGCTTCCGGGAAGCTACATCCTAAAATGTTTCGCATGTTCCCCGCGCATCCGGAATTCAATCAAAAGGTCACGGACAAACTGGTGCGGGAAGGGTATCTCACCGGGCCGGAATCTTTTTTGATCGGGTCGGATGACAAAACAGAGGGATGGGGGATCGAGGACCTTGAAGCTTACAAAAAGGATCGTGAGTCGTTTATCCATGTCGTGGAGAAAGAAAAGGTTGCTGAGAAGTTCCTGGGTTCTTTGCGGGCCACGATCGACAGACGTTTTTCATCGAAACTTAATAAAGACCTCCTGAACCTCGTCCGTCAGGAAGAAGCGTTTGGGTCGGGAACGGTTTCGTTTGAGGGCTGGCTTACTGTCCTTAAAGCCGCGAGCCAAAAACATCTTACCCTTGACCTTTCGGATGCCTTTTATCAGAACCAGTATCCCTTTCTCATCCGCTATTTCCGCTTACAGGCTATCGGTTCCAAGATCGACCGTGAAAAAGCGCGGCACGAAGCCGATGCTTTTCTCGTCGATCTTGCCAGTCGCAAGGTTTCTGAGGAAGTCCTCGAGAACTTCAAAGCCATCCTGCAAACATCCGAAACAGAGCTTTTGAGAACGGTCAGCCGTACCACGGATGGCTATTCCACGTTACGTCGGGCTTTCGACCTCGCTTTTAGCAGTCTCCCCAAAGATTTTTCCATGACGCAGTGGCCAAACTGGACCCTGTATGCCCAACACATCATCCTGATGCAGGAGATGGAAGGCAAAGGGCTTCATGAAGAGACCTTGAAGCTGAAGGACAAGATTCAGACAGCTTTAGCCAAGACCGCGGATGAAAAAGCATATCTCTCTCAGGCTCGGGAGCTGTATTTATTGCGCCGTCTTTTTAACCTTGAACTAACGCGGCCGGAATATGAGGAGCTGGCGCAAACCGTTAAAACGTCCGACACTCAAGAGATTCAAACGCTCTATAAAACCGCCATGGATTTCTACTCGACCGCTGTTGAGCGTGAAAACAAGATGTTCCAAAATGCCCTTACGAAAATGGCCGGGACGAAGCAACAGCACGCTGTGATCGTCACAGGAGGATTCCACGCCGAAGGTCTCAAGAAACTCGTCACATCCAAAGGCTGTTCCTACATTCAGATCACGCCGCGCATTGCAGAAGTCTCGAAGCGTGACCATGAAGTGTATCTTCGCTCGATTCTCGGTTCCCGCGACGTTGAAACTTCCCAGATGAGCGCATTGCTTGGGATCGTCGATCGCGCGCAGCGTGTCGCCGTGACTGGCGTTGCTGCGACCAAAGACTGGGCTCGCGATGTCCGCAGTCTTGTTTTAGGTCTGATCAATTCTGAAAATGTCTCTGCCCGTCAGGCTCTTTCAGTGTCCTTTTCTAATTCTATTTTTGGTTCCCAAACACCTGCCTTGGTGCCTGTCATTGCTCGCGCTGAGGTGAGGGAAAAACAAGCTGCTACTAAAGTAGTTGCTGTAGACTCGCAGATCAATAGCATTGCCCAGAAATTGACGTTGGCGGCAGCGCTAGCTTTTACATCCGTTTCTGCCCATGCTGATTCAGTTGGAGTGCTTTCTTCGTTCTCCAGCGAACAGTCTGTTTCAGTATGGTTCTGGGGTAGCGTACTTTCCCTTGGAGCTCTTTTTGCTGGTTACTTTATCGTTTGGCGTCTCTTTTTTCCGATTAACTGGCACCTTCGGCGGCTTCTTAGTAATGAATATGCTGTTAGGAGCCGTGCGATTGAGAAACTTGTTAGCATAGGGTCTAAGGCCGTTCCCGCACTGATCAGAATTTTAGAAGATAAAACTAATATATCCAGTTCAAATGTTATAGAAATACTTGAAAGAATTAAAGATGCTCGGTCCATTCCAGGATTGATTGTCGGACTGGGTGACAAATCTGAAGAAATACGTTTTCGCTCGGCTAGAGCGCTCGCGGAATTTGCTGATGCGCGAATAGTTCCAACGTTGCGAAAAACTGCTGATGGTTGGTTGCAAGATCTTAGAAAACAGCGAGGTGAACTTGAGGAGACGCTTAAACAGACTCCCTCCACGATTGAGCAAGAGGAAACTAGACAAGAGGAGCTTGTGGAATTGGGTGGCCGTGGGGACAGAGGAGGTGTTTATACAATAGGATATGAAATTGTCCCAACGGGGAGAATGGAAACTGTATCGAATTCTGCATATACGGATCTTTCTTGGAGAATTAGCCGTTTGGAAGTTGTGGAGCGAGAGATTGCATCCTTCTTGCTAAGAGCCGAAGAAGTAAACCATGTTCGCTCCGAAGTCCGCCTGACGCCCGCGCAGGAAAAGCAATTTCAGAAAGCTCTCCGCGATCTTCAGCCCAAGTGGTGGGATGGACTGTTGGGTGAAATTGACGGGAATGAACGTAAAAAGCGTGCCTTAAAAACTCTTGGCGAACTCAAGGACTCCCGTTCGTTTAGGGTGCTGAAAGAAAAAATTTTGTTGCATCAAGAAGAGCCGAATTTTCCTTCTCAGCAGGCGGTCAAGTCCATGAAAGAATTTCCAACAGATATGCTACTTTCGGGGTTGATGCCGTTCTTGGGCTCCGAAGATGAGCGGGTCGGGCAAAACATGGTTTCTATATTCGAGGGGCTTGAAGATCCCGCGATAGTTTTGCCGATGATCCAGGCTCTCGAAGGCCGGGATCCGCGTGCCCGCGAGCGTGCCGCGAGCGTGCTTCTTGGATCACGCGACTTTCGGTCCCTCGACGCATTTTTGAGGGTTCTCAAAAATTTAAACGAATCTGCTGAAATGCGTCGCACGGCAATTTCTGCCATCAGAAACTGGAATCCTTCAGATCTGGGCAAGGAGAGGACGACGCAGTGGGTCGAGGCGCTTATCTCGTGTCTGGATAATCCGCCTACACGAGACGATGCGGCTCGCACTTTGGGTGATTTAAAAGATCGAAGGGCTATCAAGCCGTTGGTTGATCGGCTTATGACGATCGATCCAAGCATGCTTCCGCCGGTCTTCTTGTTCGCGTTGAGAGACCTTCAGTGGGAACCAAAGAACGTAAACGAAGCAATCCGTTTTGCTTGCGGTTTGCGGAGTGATGCGACGATTTGGGACAAAGTGGCTTTATTTGGACCCGCGGCCGTTCCTTTGCTCATGGATCTTCTCATTTCCAAAGATTTTGAGTTGAGGCGAAATGTTGCGACGGTGCTTTTGAAAATTGCCGACCCCAAACTGGCGGGGCTCGACCGCTATCTTGAATGGACTCAGGATGGTACCCCACCAGAACAGAGGAAGCTTATCTTCTTGACCCCTGAGAAAATTGAAACAATAAAAAGGGCTTTTGCGGAGGGAAGAACGATCCAGGTCGAATATGAGGAGCAAGAGATGGTCTCTCATCAGGAATCGTATCTGGACACGTACGGGCAAGATTATTTCTATGTTGTGGTCGATACTCCAGGGTATCTTTCTGTGAAGATTACGGGCATGGGACAAGAGATCGGATCTGTTTCTGTTGCTCGGACTGTAGGGCCTGCTGTTACTGCTTCACCCAATGGTTTTCCGGAACCCTACGCGAAGGATGTCGGTTTTTGGGAATTCCGGCTCCCTGTTTTTAACGCGGCGAGCGAAGGACTAAGTGTCACCCGGTTACGCGATGCGCTCGAAGTTCTGAAGAATCGTGGCTGGCTCTGGAGCCATTTTGAGTCCACCCATCGGGAGAGGGTCAACCAGCGCGCTACCGATCGGCTTGAGCAGCTCTTGTCGAAAGTTCACGCGGTCATGATCACTTTGTATGCGAACGGGATTTTATCTGCGGCAACTCCGCTTGTTTCGCTTCAGCTTGCGGGAAGTTATCTCTGGACCGACTCGCCGAACGATCTGGATCTGGTCGTGATCGTCGAGGGCGAGCGGAATTTTGAAAAAATGTCCGCTTCGAATCATACGAATGGCTTCCTTCCCGTGATTCCCGGCATTGAGACTTCGTACGAAGTGGTCGGGCTCGAGACATTGAGACGGGCCGTGGGGGGGGATGAGGTCAAGGATGCGAATGTGATCCGGCGCAAGGCTATTATGTATTCGGTTTCTGTCCCTCTTGCCGGGATTGATCTTTTTGCTTCTCAATCGATTCCCTTCGATAGCTATGTCACGATGCGGAACGATCTTATGACGGATGCATCGAGAGCGGCGTGGAGGGATCTCAAGGGAGATCCGGCCAAGATTGCAGCCAAACGCCTCTGGCGTCAGGAGGAATCGGACGCAATGGAAAAATGGCTGGCAATGCAGAGGCGGTTGATTTCAGAAGGCAGTACTGAAGAACTTCGGAAAATGCATGAGCGGTTGAGTCAGATCGATTCGCTGATTCTCGCGGCCGAGGCGAATCTGGAGGAGGAAAAGTCGAAGTTGGCCAGGTTGCGGCAGCAAGATGTTTCTTTCGATGCCGGTGCGTCGCGAAGTGAAGCTAGCCAAAAACAGACTTTGCGATCTGAGGTGAGAACCCAGCTGGGGGCAGAAGATTATGCTGCCGCCAATGGAGTGTTTTCGTATTTGGCCGAGCAGTCGCAGGATATTCCCATGAATCCGGATGTTTTGATTGTGCTCGGGAATCCTGACCATGAGGTGAACGGAACAGCGGCGGCAGCCCTGTATCATCGGCTCAATCCCAAATGGGTGTTAGTGGCTGGGAAAGGAAAAAAAGATCGGCCGGAGGCCCATGAATTCCGTGATGTTCTTGTCGCGAGGGGTGTGCCTGGAGATAAAATTTTTATCGAAGATCAGTCCATGAACACGGGACAAAACGCACAATTTGGATCCAAATTGCTTCGCGAAGCGATGGAAAATCGCGATCCGGACATGCTCAATCGCCCAATCACGGCTGTCGTAACACAGAAACCGATGGGACAACGATTATCGACGGATATCATGGAGAAACAATTCGCATGGCCGCAGGGTATCTCATTTTTTCCGTCGGCGCCCCGTGTGCCTCAGGTTAATGGACAAACTGACAATGAAGAATTTTTCCAGCTTGTTGCCGAAGCCCTTGACCAGATAAGACGTTTTCCAGACTTCGCGCGGCAAAAGTTCATTGATCCTAAAGCGGCTCAGCATCCTAATGAAGTGACGCAGGCCGTTGGGAGATTGACAGCCCTTATGCAATCCCGTTCCGAAACCCGCCTGACGCTCCATCAGGCCGATGACTCTGGCGAGCAGGAAAAGCAATTCCAGAAAGCTCTCCGCAATTTTCAGCTTTTTTCCTGGAAAAAGGTTGTGCCGATTGTGTTTTACGTTGGGATTCACGTCGGGGGCTTTTTGCTCGTTCTTTCTTTTATTGTTTCATACTTCGACCTGGACCTTAAGTCTTTGCAGGATCGATATTGGTTAGTCTTGATGGGAAGTCCCTCATTTTTGATGACGGTTATGTTTCTCAGATCGTTGCCGGGTCTCTTGCGGCAGATACCTTCTGTCAATGATCATATCGCCGGGCGCCAAGCGGAAGAAGAGGCTGGCGCGGAATCTCGCTCCGAATCCCGGTTGTCATTGACGCCGCTGATCGGGCTGCCGGCGGAGCTGGATCTTGAGACATTGGCGGTCCGGTATGGGCCGGGGGTCAGTTTTCTCAAGGCGTGGGAGAAAACGATGTTAAGCGAGACGCCCGCGGGAAATGGGCTTCCGCTCTGGAAGAGCATGGCTTTTGCGGCGGAATATATGAATGCAGCGGGCGAGGTTATTCAGCAGCCTGATCTTGAGAAATACTACGATCCTTCCAAAGTCCTATATCACGGTCACCAGGGAGCCTACTGGAGCGATCCGGAGCTTCAAAAATTGCTTGCGGCGCAGCATCTGAGGCCTGACGTGACGGTGCTTCCTGCGGGAGTGATTGGCCGTGAATTTCTGCGAACCGAAGGTCACCATCATCTTTCGGGTTTGCCGGAGGTTTATGAAACGGCGTATGGGACGAATGGGTATCTTCTTTTCAAGACCGTGAGTGAGGACTCGGAGGATATCGCGGACGTCATGTATGTTATGGCCGAGGCGGGGGATCATGTCCTGTTCCCTCCCGGGTATCAGCATATCAGCATTAACACGGGTTCGAGGCCGTTTGTGATGACCGATTGGGTGAGCATGAAAGCGAACTCTGATTTCAAGTACATCAAGCGCCATCATGGGGCCCCTTACCTGGTAGTCCGGGGGCCGGACGGTCAAGCTCAATTTGAGCGGAACGCACAATATCCTGGTAAAGTTCCGCCGATTCGTTTGGTGCGTCCAGCGGACGAGATTAAACTGGGTGATCAGGTGATCTTCAAAAAAGGTGTACCCATGTTCGATCTTGTCAAAAACGGACAGATTGATCTTTTAGCCTTCCTGAATGACACCAATGAGTCAGGGCGTTACGACGAACTTTACAAAAATGCGTTCCGCTCCGAATCTCGTTTATCCGTTTCTTCGGGAATCTCCTCGGACACAGATTCAGTAACGGGCGTGACGCCGGCTCAGGAAAAGCAATTTCAGAAAGCTACCCGCAATTTTCAGTTCTTTTCCTGGAAAAGGGTCTTGCCGATTGTGTTGTACGTTGGGATTCACGTCGGGGGCTTTTTGCTCGTTCTTTCCTTGATTGTTTCAAACTTCGACCTGGACCTTAAGTCTTTGCAGGATCGATATTGGTTGGTCTTGATGGGAAGTCCCTCATTTTTGATGACGGTGATGTTTCTCAGATCGTTGCCGGATCTTTTGCGGCAGATGCCTTCAAACAATGATCATATCACCGGGCGCCAAGCGGAAGGAGAGGCTGGCGCGAAATCTCGCTCTGAGGTCCGGTGGACCGATTCTGAGGAAAGGCAATTCAAGGAGGTTCTTACCGGACATCAGGAAGGTTTGCCGCGCGGCAAGTTTGTTATGGAACTATTGCTAGCGGGGATGATAGGGATGATCTCGCTTGTAAGCCGAGCGGCTGAGGCTCCACGGACTAGAGGCGGTTTCACAAGTATTTCCAACCCATTGTTTCTCAAGGGGTTGGAAAATGTAAAAGGGACTTATGAAAACGCTTCTATTGAGAACTCGACGGAAATCCGGGCGAAGGGGAGTGTGGCAACTCAATCTTTTTCCTCTCAACGGGTGGATCAGGAAACCCTGCATGCACATGTTGCTGACATCCCCAGCCTTTTGGAATCCTTGTATCATGAGGATTCGTGGGTACGGGAACAGGCCCTGACGGCGCTCCGTACAATCAAGACGGAATCGGTTGTCACCGGACTCCTGAAGTCTTTGGACGACAAAACCGGTTTGAATGTTGCGGCCCGTGCGCGGGTGATTCAAACACTGAGTGAAATGGATGTTCTCGAAGCGGTCCCGGTTTTTATTCGAATTGCAAACGATCCGACGGAACTTCGCTCCATTCAGGATATTGCTCTTCTTGCCATTTATTCGGTCAGGAATCCGGTAGCGGCCCCCGATCTGGTCAAAGCGCTTTCTTCGGATGATGCGGTTCTCAGGTTCTTTATCCTGAAAGCTCTCTCTGAGATGCCCGCTGTTTCAGTGACGGAAGCTTTGAAAGAGGGGCTTCATAACCCGGACCCCCGAATTGCAGAGAGTTCTTTTGTAGCGTTGGTCCAGCGCGGGAAAATTTATGAAGTGAATGATCCGGCGCTCGTGCCTTTTCTTAAAAAGATGATGGCTCACGGAGAGTTTTCTTACAGACATTTCGCCGCGGACGCATTGTACCGGATCAGCAAAATCCAATACTATCAAGCTGCTTATGGTCCGCTTCTTAAGGAAATAATCAAAATGTGGGCAGGAATATTTGCTTTTATCCTGACGCCTTTTGGAGTGGCACGTGTGCTTAAGAAAATCCAGCTCCACCACTATCGCGAACGGGATTTTTATGCCAGCCATACCGATTCTGGCATTGATTTTGCCGGTACTGTAGATAAGAGCGCGAAGTACCCTCGCTCCGAATCTCGGAATATTGAGGAAACGCGCCCTGGTTTTTTTACGTCAGAAATTCGGTCTGAAATGCGATGGGATGAGGCTGTGGTGACGCCCCGGGTCTTGGTGGAATCCGGGAGTGGCAGTTTAGCCGCGAAGATTGGGACGGCGGCCCGGGTAGCGGCGAACACGGTTTCGCCTCTGCTTTCGAGTTCGCCTGTCTATGCTTCAGAAATCGCCCCGCAACTTTTTGCGGGGACTGAACACTACCAGTCTGTTCCGGAAATTCCGGGTTCTTTCACGGCACAATGGCCGGTACTGGGAAAGATCGTAAGCGGGTCTGCGACTGCGTCTGCGGAGCGCCTGGTCATTGATCAGCGGCACGGGATTCCCGATAAGGAGAGCGTTCTTCCCCTGGTTGCGTTTGCCCGCTATAACCCGAAGACCACAGTGGTGCTGGCGCTGATCGCGACTGAAGATCAGGTCTCGGATTTTCAAAAAGCAGTGGCGGCTCTCCACGGAGGGAAGGCATGGCCGCAAAATTTAAAAGTTCGGGCCTTTGCGGATGAGAATGCGTTTATTCCGGAGTTTAATGGGTTTTATAACGCTTCTGCGCCGTTGGGCCGCCCTGTAGCACTTGTGACGGATCAGGAGGGTTCACTTGTGACCGGAAAGATCGGGTTTCGGAGAAGTCTCTTGAGCGTTGTGGGTGACAGGGACTCTCTTAAGCAGACGGCGTCGGTGTTGCTTGCCGCGGACAAACTTCTTGATGAATCCGTGTGGTCGTTGGGTTATCACTTTGTCTCTGTCGATAAGCTTGGCGGGCTGGAGATGCTGATGACGGAGCTTACGAACTTTATACGGTCTGAGGCCCGAATGGCCGCCTCGGCATAATTTTGAGTCTGGGGCTCGGAGCTAATAAAACAAAGCTCTGTTGGGACCTGGTTTCAAGCTAGGTTTCGAGCCCAGGTTTCGAGCTTCTGAAACTATTTTCAGGGTCAAGTTGTGATATACTCCTTCGCATGAAAAATTCTCCCCTTAAGATAGCGATTGGTCAGATGAATCCCACTGTTGGGGACTATGCGGCCAATGCGGCCAAAATCATGGATTGGATCGGAAAGGCAGAGCGGGAGGGCGCGGATCTCGTTGTGTTCCCCGAATGCGCGCTTTGCGGTTACCCCGTCTGGGATCTTGCCAATAAAAAAGCGTTCCTTGCGGAAGGCGCGAAGTGGCTTAGGGAGATTGTAGCTTCGACGCGCGGTAAAAAAATCGCTGTCGTTTTAGGTTTTATTGATAAGGGGTTTTCACCGAATGCTGAACGCCGTACACCGTACTCATTGAATGCCGCGGCGTGGATTGAAACCGGGAAAATTCGTGCGGTTTACCACAAACGCTTGCTACCCACTTACGATGTTTTTCTCGAAGAGATTTTTTTCCGTCCGGGCCAAAAACCGGGAATCGTGTCGTTTCGCGGCCGCAAAATAGGTCTTACCGTATGTGAAGATATTTGGGATGCCGGATATCAACTGAAGCCGCTTGCGGAGCTTAAGGCTCTGGGTGCAGATTTTGTCATTAATATTTCCGCGTCACCTTACTACCGGCAAGTTCGTAAAAAACGGGCGGCTGTGGTTTGTTCGCAGTCCCGTCGTTACAAATTCCCGATTCTCTATGTCAATCAGGTGGGGGGACAGGATGATCTGGTCTTTGACGGTGCGAGTCTGATGACGAACGAACAGGGACGAATCCTTTTCCAAGCTCCGGCATTTTCCGAGGATCTCTTTTTCCTTTTTCCCGGGGAGCTTGATTTGACACGGGGGGAATCCCGGTCGGTTCCATCTCAGGACGATGACGATGTGGAAACCTATATTCCGGAAATGTATCAGGCGCTTGTGACCGGTGTCAGAGACTATTTTCGGAAGAACGGCTTTAAGAAGGCGATTCTTGGTTTGAGTGGAGGGATTGATTCGGCGATCGTGGCGTGCATTGCAGTGGATGCCCTCGGGGCTCATGCCGTGAAGGGGGTGACCATGCCCGGTCCGTTTTCGTCGCGGGGAAGCTGGAAGGATTCTGAGCGGTTGGCGAAAAATCTCGGGATTGATTTCGAAACACGTCCGATCCAAAAAATGTATCAGACGTTTTTGAATCAAACGACCCGGGTAGCGAATCGCGGAGAATGTAGCCCAAGCCTGGCCATGGAAAATCTCCAGGCGAGGTTGCGGGGACTGGAGCTGATGTACTTTTCCAACAGTGAAGGTCGTCTGCTTCTTGCAACCGGAAACAAATCTGAACTTGCGATGGGATATTGCACGCTTTACGGAGATATGGCCGGCGGCCTGGCGGTGATCGGGGATGTCTATAAAACGGATGTCTACAAACTTTCCCGGTACCGGAATTTGATTCGACACCTGATTCCCGATGTCATTCTTGACAAGGCGCCGTCCGCGGAACTTAGGCCGAACCAAAAAGATCAGGATTCGCTGCCGCCCTATGAGGTCCTGGATGAAATCCTGCGACTTTACATCGAAAAAAATCTTGATTGTCGAGAGATCGTTCGAAGGCTCGGGAAAAAGAAAATTCGGCCCGCAGTGATCGAGGAGACTCTTCGCAAGGTGGATCATAACGAGTACAAGCGCCGCCAGACGCCGCCCATTCTTCGTGTGACGGAAAAAGCCTGGTTTGGCCGCCGGATGCCGATCACCAACAGGTTTCAAGGATAGGTCCTGCGTGACAATTTTGAAGCCTCCCCCGATGATACATCATGTCGACCTTAGGACCAGGGGCGGAGTATTTCGGCTTGAATTTAGTGGCAGGGGCCTTTATCGGATCAAGTTCCCGAAGGGTGACCCCTTACCGGAATCTCCGCGAGAAGTTTTTCGGATCTTTAAGAAGTATTTGAGTGCGAAACTGGATCTGACCGGGTTGACTCCCTTTCAAAAGAAAATTTATTCAACCCTGATGAATGTACCCGAAGGGGCGACGATTTCATACGGGGATCTTGCGGTTCGAGCGGGATTCCCCAAAGCGGCACGGGCCGTGGGGACGGCGATGAGGAAGAACCGGTTGCCCTTGGTCATCCCTTGCCACCGTGTTGTTCCGGCGAAAGGAGGAGTGGGCGAGTATTCGGCCCTGCCGGGGCTCCGGCAGGCCGGCAAGAAGTGGAAACGGGCACTGCTTGATTATGAGCACTGTCTGAAGGGCCATTCTCAACTTTTGTAAAACAAGATCGTTGTTCATTGAGAGTTGAGCGTCGTGTGTGTTATAATTCCGAACTTTTTAATTCCGCAACGTAGTTTAATGGCGGATCAATCCATGTCTGTCGCTCCTTACGAAACGCCAGGCTGTGCGGACATCCAGGAAGGTGAGTTGATATTTTGCAACCGAAACGAATGGCTGAGCTAATCCGATCGCTCGCGGAAGACAAGAAAGCGGAAGACCTTGTGCTGCTGGATATTTCAAAATTGTCCAGCCTGACCCATTATTTTATCGTGACCCACGGGAATAATGCTCCCCATGTTCGCGCGATTTCCGAACACGTTATGGTCGAGATGAAAAAACGGAAGATGCCTGTTTTTCATGTGGAGGGATTGCAAGACGCGAAATGGGTCCTGTTGGATTTTGGCCCGGTGATTGTCCACGTATTCTACAAGGAAACCCGCGAATTTTATTCAATTGAGCGTCTTTGGGGGGAAGGTAAACTGCTTTTAAAACGGGACGAGATTGACGAAAAACAGGACACGAAATGATGCCCGCTCTCCCGGCCTCAGGCGTTGATTTCCGGTTCTTTTTACCCATCATTTTTGTGGGTCTAACCAGGTGATTGTATGAAATTTAAAATCGAAACCATTCTCGCGACGGTCATTGATGGCCTTTGTGTCGCCAAGGGGATTGAAAAGCCCGCCGGTTTTTCGTACGACCTTCATCCCCCAAGAGAATCCGGCCGAGGAGATCTTTCCACGAATGTTGCTTTCAAGCTGTCCAAGATTTTAAAGAAGAAACCCGCCGAGATTGCCGGGATGATGATCGCCGCGATCGAGGCCTTGGGGGATTCGCCTGTGGAGCGAATGGAGATTGCGGGCGGGGGATTTATCAATTTTTTCTTTCGCAAGGAAGACCTGGGTTCGATGATTGTTGCGATTCACCGGGCTGACCGGCAATACGGCAGTTCGGATTATGGGAAGGGAAAAAAGGTCATTGTCGAATTTGTGAGCGCCAATCCTACGGGTCCGATGACGATTGCGCACGGAAGGCAGGCTGCTGTGGGAGATTCCCTGTGTCGGATCCTGAAGGCCGCCGGGTATGAAGTTCACGCCGAATATTACCTGAACGATGCCGGCCGGCAAATGAATTTGTTAGCGCGAAGTGTTTGGGCCCGTTACCACGAGCTCTTGGGGATTGAAATGGCACTTCCGGAGGACGGTTACAAGGGCGAGTATGTTCGCCAAATCGCTCGTGACATCATTGAAAAAGAAAAAAAAGACAACCTTCATCAGGGGCCGGAGGACAAGGCAATCGAATATTGCGGCGCCTATGCGGTGAAGACGATCATGAGCTGGATCGAGACGGATCTTGCGAAAATGGGAGTTCACTTTGACCATTATTTCAGCGAGAAAACGCTCTATGAAAAAAAATCTGTGGAGCATGCGCTTGAGGTATTGCGGCAGAAAGGGTTCCTTTTTGAAAATGAGGGGGCGCTTTGGTTCCGATCGACCGATTTCGGGGATGACAAGGACCGGGTGGTAAAAAAAACGACAGGGGAGTACACCTATCTGGCACCGGATATTGCCTATCATCTTTCAAAATATGAACGGGGTTATGAATTTCTTGTGAATTTTTGGGGCCCTGATCACCATGGCTACATCCCGCGGCTTAAGGCGGCTTGTCAGGCGCTGGGTTATCCTCCGGAAGCGATCCATATCAGAATTGTCCAGCTTACGACACTTTTTCGGGAAGGACAGCCTGTGCGAATGTCGACACGGGCAGGGGAGTTTGTAACCCTTCGCGAGCTTTATGATGAAGTGGGTGTTGATGCCACTCGTTTTTTCTTTACGATGCGGCGTCAGGAAAGTCCGCTTGATTTTGACCTCGATCTCGCGAAGGCACAGTCTCAGGAAAATCCGGTTTACTACCTTCAGTATGCTCACGCCCGTATCGCCAGCCTTCTGAAGTTCTCGGGGGAAAAGGTCACGACCGAAGTGGACCTTGGACTGCTTTCCTCCAAAGAGGAAGGGGAATTGATCGGTTGTCTGTCACAGTTTCCCGATATGGTGGTGGCGGCGAGCCGGCTCACGGAGCCCTACCGACTTGCGGATTATTTAAGACAAGTGGCAGCGTGTTTTCACAAGTTTTATTCTTCCCACCGAATTGTGACCGAGGACAAGGATCTTACGAAGGCGCGCCTGCTTTTGTCTGATGCGACACGTATTGTGCTTCGCAATGGTCTCGAACTGCTTGGTATCTCACAACCGGAATCGATGTAGGATTTAGAGGATAGGGCTTAGCAGACAGAAAAATGTTTTTCCTATACCGCAAACACTTTACCCTATTAGCACAGATCCTGACCCGGTACGCCTGTGAATAAAAATACATGCTGATTTCTCCCGTTGTTTTGTTGATTGTCGGTCCGACCGCTTCAGGAAAAACTTCCCTCTCCATTGAACTCGCAAAACGTCTCGGGGGAGAGATTATTTCTGCCGATTCCATGCTTGTTTACAAAGGAATGGATATCGGGACTGCGAAGCCGTCCTTAAAGGATCGCCTCAGGATTCCACACCACGGTATTGATCTTATTGAGCCGACCCGAAAATTTTCCGTATTTCAATACCGTCAATTTGCCTTGAAATCGATCCGCGATGTTGTCGCTCGCGGCAAAGTCCCGATTGTGGTAGGCGGGACCGGGTTTTATATCAGGGCGCTTTTGGAGGGGTTGTCACCTTTACCCGGGGCCGATGCGAAGATCCGGAAAAAACTGGAGCAAGAATTGAAAATGAAAGGACCTGAACGGCTCTATAAGCGGCTTTTGAAGATTGATCCCGAAAGAGCCCGGGACATCGGGCCACATAATATAAGGCGCATTGTGAGGGCCCTTGAGATTTATCTGGTTTCAGGGCGGAAACCTTCCCGGCCAGCTTCCCCGAGCCCCGGTCTGCGTGAATTGGGTTATTGCCCGGTGGTCATCGGACTCAACCGCGACAGAGCTTCCCTTTATGAGGAGATCAATCGTCGAGTTGACCGAATGTTTCGAAAGGGGCTTTTGACGGAGATCAAAAAGCTTTCGAGGAAACGGCTTTCGATGACGGCCCGTCAGGGAGTGGGCTATAAGGAAATCCTTGCCGATGTCTTGCACGCTTCCGGTTCAGCGGCGGGGTGGGAACGCCGGGCGCGAACCCAGGGTCGGGACAGGATCAAGCAGGCAACGCGGCAGTTTGCAAAACGTCAATGGACCTGGTTTAAAAAAGAAAAAGGGATCCGTTGGGTGTGGTGGCCTGAGGGAATTCCTGTGTCTAGGATATCGGATTTCATTGTGGACTTGGTTGAAAGGTCTTCGCATGGCTGATTATTTTACGCACAAAACGCAACGCGCAACGTTTTCGATAGTTTTGTTTCATTGTCCATGGAATTTTACACTGATTTATGGATAAAGTGTTTCTTGTGATTGCCAAGCATTCACGGATGAATGCGGCGGATACGGCGGCCATGTTGGCCGAAATGAAAGAGTTGACTCTCTCCGCTAACGGAACCCTGGTGGGGGAAACGCGTGCGAATGTCGCGGAACCGAGCCCCAGTCATTATATTCGGGGTGGAAAGCTTGAAGAACTCAGGGTTCGTACCCTCGAAACGCGGGCGAGTGTCGTCATTTTTAGCGTGGACCTTTCGGCGGTACAAGCCCGCAATATTGAGAATGCGCTGGGGGGAGTCCGGGTGGTTGACCGGACGGGATTAATTCTCGATATTTTTGCCCGTCGCGCGGTTTCAAAAGATGGAAAACTTCAAGTGGAACTTGCCCAGCTTCAATACCTTTTGCCGAGGCTGGTCGGAAAAGGCGTGATGATGTCACGGCTTGGGGGTGGAATCGGAACCCGGGGACCCGGGGAGCAGAAACTCGAGATTGACCGGCGAAAAATCCGGAATCGAATTGAGCATATCAAGGAACAGATCGAGAAACTTTCGCGGCATCGGGCCTTGGTCAGGGCCGGCCGTAGGCAAAAAGGTCTGCGTCAGGTTGCGATTGTCGGATACACGAATGCCGGGAAATCGACTCTCCTGAATGCGTTGACCGGAGCCGATGCCTACGTGGAAAATCGCTTGTTTGCCACACTGGATCCCAAAACCCGGATTTTAAATGATGCTGCCGGAGATCCGGTTCTTTTTACGGACACGGTCGGGTTCATCCGGGATTTGCCTCACGGACTCGTCAAAGCCTTTCATGCGACCCTTGAAGAATCGACTGAAGCTGACCTGATCTTAATGGTGGTGGATGCCTCCGACGAGCAGGCCCTGAAACACAAAGATGTGGTGGAGAAAGTCTTGAAGGAAATTGGTGCGGAGGCTCGCCCTAAAGTGATGGTACTGAACAAGGCGGATTTGTTGAATGATCAGGCGAAGGTTCGTATCGGTGATCAGTTCCCCGAATCTATTCTTATTTCGGCAAGCCAAAAATCAGGGTTACCGGACTTGTTGAAAAAAATCCGGAAGATTCTTTTTGCCTGATCAACAGTCTTCCGTCGGTGTATTGTTCCAGAAAAGTTTCATCAAAGCTGGAGGGGCTATGCTATAATTTCGCCTGTTTGACCCGCCCAAGATGACTTAATTTCAAGAAATATCCAACACCTGTTAACGAGAGGAAATTATGGAGACTATGATGGAACCGCGTGCGAGTATTGAACTTTTTAAAGCGGGACAGGGTCCCTGGCTTGACACGATCAGCCGGAGGCTTTTGAAATCCGGGCAACTAAAAAAATGGATTGAGGACGACGGGCTCCTCGGTGTGACATCGAACCCCTCCATTTTTCAGCAGGCCATCACTCAGGGTGAAGGTTACGAGCAGGATATCCGAAAAATGCTCGCCCAGGGGGCTTCCACACTTGAAATTTATGATGCGCTTACAATCGCGGATATTCGAGAAACCTGCAAACTTTTTCTTCCGGTTTTTGAGAGAACACAACAGGAGCATGGGTTCGTAAGTCTTGAGGTTCTTCCGTGCCTTGCGGCGAATAAAGAAGCCACGATCCGGGAAGCCAAACGGCTATTTTCGGCGGTTCATTGTTCCAATCTTATGATCAAGGTTCCGGCCACGCCAGCCGGGATTTTGGCGGTGGAGGAACTGATCGCTCTCGGAATTAATGTGAATGTGACACTGATTTTTTCCCAGGCGAATTACCGCGAAGTGGCCCAAGCGTATATTGCCGGTCTGACGCGATTTGCGGCGAAAGGTGGAGATCCCGCGAAGGTCCATTCGGTGGCGAGTGTTTTCGTAAGCCGAATTGATACGGAGATTGATAAACAACTGGATCTGAAACTTGCCGGGGAGCGGGACAGTGTGAAGCGAATGACGCTCGACGAACTCAAGGGCAAAGCCGCGATTGCAAATGCCAAGCTGATCTATCAGGATTTTAAGGAGATTTTTTCTTCGGAAGAGTTCCGGTCACTCCGCGATCGTGGGGCATTTGTCCAGAAAGTTCTCTGGGGAAGCACGAGCGCTAAAAATCCTTCCTATCCCGACCTTGTTTATGTTGAAAATCTGGTGGGTAACGATAGCGTCAACACCCTGCCTCAGGCCACATGGGAAGCCCTTTTGGATCATGGACAGATTCGCGCGAATTCCATCGAGGAGAATCTTGACGAATCGCGCGATACCATTTCCTGTCTTAAGAAGTTCGGAATTGATGTCCACGAGGTATGCGAGAAGCTACAACGGGATGGGGTCAAGGCCTTCGTCATGGCCTTTGAATCGTTGATGTCTGTGATCGAGAAGAAACGTTTTGAAAATCTTAAATGTGCCGGCACCGTCAAGGTGACGTATGCTCTCCCTGAAAAAACGGAAAAAGCCATTGGGGTTGCAATCAAGGATTTTGAAAAAAAAGATCTGCATGCCCGATGGCTTGCGAAGGACCCGACCCTCTGGACGAATGATCCGGCCCATCACAAAGTGATCTTGAACCGGCTGGGGTGGGTGGAAATCGCTGAGAAGGTGACTGGGAAACTTTATGAACTGGATCTTTTGCAGGCAAAGATCGCGAGAGAAAATGTCCGCGATATTGTATTGCTGGGTATGGGAGGTTCCAGTCTGGCGGCTGAAGTGATGTCGTCGATTCTCAAAAAGCCTTCCCACCGCTCACCGTCGGCGGTCAAGCCGCGGTTCCACTTACTGGATACCACGGATCCGCTCAGTATTTCTCGGGTCAATAGCGTGATCCAGTACGATAAAACGATGTTTATCGTTGGAAGTAAATCCGGCTCTACCATTGAAACCCGTTCTCAGTATCAATTTTTCTTTCATGCCGTCAAACGGTTCTATCGGGGCGATGAACCAAAAGCCGCGAGTCGGTTCGTGATAGTGACCGATGAGGGGTCGCCGTTTGCCCAAATGGGGAAGGCCATGAACCTGGCGGGACTTTTTCTGAACCCCTCCGATATTGGCGGGCGCTATTCGGCGCTTTCACTTTTTGGACTTGTCCCGGCGGCGTCTCTCGGGACGGATGTTCGGAAAATGCTTAAAGACGCTCAAATGGCTCTCTCGAATATGAGAGACTCCAAGGACTTGAAAAAGAATCGCGGGATTTACCTCGGAATTGTCCTCGGGATCTTAGCGATTCAAGGGAAGGACAAGTTGACGTTTCTGACATCATCGTCACTGGCTTCTTTTGCGGATTGGGCGGAACAACTGATCGCGGAAAGTACCGGGAAGGAAGGTAAAGGTATTACCCCTGTTGCCGGGGAGCCTTTTCTCGGTCTGGAAAAATACGGATCGAACCGTGTGTTTGTTCTTTTGCGGCAAAAGGGGGAAAACGAAAAGGGATGGGCGGATCGATCTCGTTCGCTCAAGGCGAAAGGTTTTCCGGTCATTGATTGTCTTTGGGAAGATGGCATGAATGTTGGCGGGGAGTTTCTCGTCTGGGAAATTGCAACCAGCATTGCCGGCGTTCTCCTTCGGATCAACCCGTTTGACGAGCCCAATGTCAAGGAGTCAAAGGACATTACAGGGCGCATTCTTCAGAAAATGCAGAAAAAGAGAGCTCTGCCGAAGCCGGCTATGTCGCTTAAGGTGTCGTCGTCGCGCCTTTCTGCGATCGAAAAAAATCTTCTGGGCAGGTTTTTTAGCAAGTTGGATCCCAAGGGTTATCTATCGTTGCTTGCCTACATCGACCGGACGGCGGATTCCAAAAAGGATCTGCAGGCCATTCAAAAACTTCTGGCGGCGGCACTTCGGGTGCCGGCTTTATCAGGGTTCGGCCCTCGCTATTTGCATTCGATCGGACAGCTCTATAAAGGCGGTCCCAAGAGCGGGAGTTTCATCGAGTTTTACGTTCGAGACACAAAGGATTTGAAGATCCCCGGCGAATTCTATGGTTTCAGCCAGTTGAAGACGGCGCAGGCGATGGGGGACTACTTGGCAACGTCAAACAAGGGACTTCCAGTGCTTGTGGTGGATCTTGGACGTGACCCCAACCGAGGGCTTCGAACCTTTGGTGCGAAATTAACGGCGTATCTGAAGTCCGTTGGATGATTTCAGGTCGTGCCGGTTTCGTGAAGGCGCAATCAAAAAATAGGCTCAAGCAAAAAGCTAACAGGGCGAAAATATAGTCTAAAGGATTTAAACGCGCCATGTTTCAAAAGCGAAAAGTTTCGCTCCAAAATCTGAGGTTTCTTCTTCCTGCGGTTTTCTTGGGGGTGGGTATTTTTATCTCAGGATGCGCCTCTACGCCTCCGCCGGCCGCAATGCCCAATTTCCGTCCTGCAAGTGCCATGACGGTTAACCTGCCGGCTCCCACGACCGGCGGTATGCGTGACATCTACCATGTGGTCGGACCCTACGAGTCTCTTTGGCGGATTGCGACGATTTATGGGAAGGACATGGACTCGATCATGCGCGATAACCAGATTTCAGATGCGACTAAAATTAAAAAAGGGCAGAGACTTCTGATCCGGAATACCTATGGGCCGCGTCCGAATATCCCGCTTTATCCCACAACGCGCTGGACTCATATTGTGATCCACCACACGGCAACCGATGTCGGGAACGCTTATACGATCGATTCTGCGCATGTGAACCGTGGCTGGGAGCGTGGAATGGGATATGATTTTTTGATTGATAACGGAACTCATGGGAAAACCTTAGGACAAATTGAGGTGGGACCCCGATGGCTGAAACAGATTGATGGTGCTCATGTTAAAGAGGCGGATTGGAATAAAAAAGCGATCGGCATTGCCGTGATGGGAAATTATAGTGAAAATGCCATGCCCGAACGCATGATGGACAGTCTTGTTTTTCTCGTGGCTACTCTCAAAAATTTCTACAGAATACCGGAGCAAAATATTCTCGGACACCGCGATGTTCCGGGGTCGGCGACCGAGTGCCCGGGAAAGATTTTCCCCTGGAATGAATTTAAACGGCGGGTCCGGATGTATTGATCGAAAATCGAGATTCCGGACGAAGAAAATCATTCCACTCGCCGTTGAGGTACGTATTCCTCGTTAGCCTTTCATCCCCAATTGCAATCTGCTGAAGTTGACAAAAATTCCCCTTGTGGTAAAGTTTGCCCGTGAGTGCAAAAAGAGGCTAAACTATGAAACTTTGTAACCTCAATAGTGAGAGCAGGTTAGAGCTTTATCCCATGACGTGTGTTATGGCGAAAGCGTGGATTCTGCCCGTTTTTTGGGGGCAGGTAGCCACGAAAATTTTTCGCCATCGATGCCAAAGTGTGGCAGTTCATGGGACTTGGGGGGTCAAAAGATTATCCTGAAATAAGAAGATAAAAAGAAATCATTCCAAAGCCCATGATCGCTTCAACGGTCATGGGCTTTTTTTTTGTTCCAGTTTAACCTGTTTTCATGGAAGGTTAAGTCCCGATTATGCAGTCAGAAGCTGGGGCATGCGGCACGTACTTCATATTGCCATGCCCTTTTTAGAGAAGGAAGGAATGTTCTTTCCGGTGAAACCCGTAAAGGCCTCGAGCGGTTTTATCGGACATCAAAATCGAGGCGACATAATGGAAGGGAAGGATACATATGAAGAACCCGACTCTCAATGCCGGCAGTGCAATTTATCGTTGTGGGCGAAAAAACAGGGATCCTGTCAAGTTGACCGCTCTTTTGTGTTTGCGGGAATCCTTGATAGGGGAACGTTATGAAGAGTGCGGCGAATTTGTCGCGATTGCCCGGGAATTCGGGGCGCTGGCTTCTGAGATCAAAGCCATCGTCGAGAATCCAAGGCGACACCCACAGTCATAATCAACCGGATGTGTTTTTAGTTCGACAGGTTACCATCTTGCGTTTTTTAAATTGGGAGATGGTTCAGGAGGGGTGTGTCTTTATAAAAAAGGTACGCAGTCAAGATTCTACTTTTTTTGCCGTAATATACAAAGTCTGGGGGCAGAATTTGATGATGATAACGATGTCGGGCTACTCCGGATCCCAAAATGCTATTAAATCATTTCTAATTTTAAAGGTGGAGGATTTATGATCAACAACATGGTATTGTCGACTGAAATCGAATGGATCGGATATGAGCATCGTCGAAGCATGTTGCAGGTGGAGTTTATTGCCGGGCCGGTATATCAATACGATAATGTCCCCGAGAAGATCTATTCTGATTTTTTGACGGCTCCGTCTCATGGAAGATTTTTCGAAAGCAACATTAAGGGAAAATTTTCCTGCCGTAAAATACGCTGACTCACTGCTTTCATTTTACCTGAAAGGTGCACACGATGTTTTTAACGTCATTTCCGTTTGTCCATCCGATGAATCCATCCCTTATTTTGCAGTCACCGACTGAGGATGCTCTCGTCATCAAAGTTGAAGATCACCCTGACGTGGAATCCTGAACGGTTTCCCGTCGCTCTCCTTGCAATTCGAGGGGGCTTACGTAAAATAGGCTCCTCACGTTAGGAGAATTATGAGGCAATTCACACATACCTTGAAGCCACGGGAGCAATGGGGGACACAACTTGGGCTGATTCTTGCCATGGCGGCGAATGCGGTCGGATTGGGCAATTTTCTTCGTTTTCCCGTGCAATGCGCGAGCCATGGCGGCGGAGCTTTTCTCATCCCTTACTTTATCGCATTTATTCTTCTCGGGATTCCCCTCATGTGGATCGAATGGGGAATCGGGCGTTTTGGCGGCAAGTACGGACATGGGACCACCCCTGGAATGTTTCACTACTTATGGCGCCATCCCATAGCCAAGTACATCGGCGCGATCGGGATTGCGGTGCCGTTTCTGCTGGTGATCTACTACAACTACATTGTGTCCTGGACCTTGGCTTATAGTGTATTTTCTTTCACGGGGAAGTATGCGGGGCTGACGAGTTTTGAGGGGATGTCGGAATTTCTTGCGGCCTATCAGGGAAAGGTCTCCAATGCTCATTTCCCGACGATTGCGACGGCGTTCCTTTTTTTTGTGATAACACATAGCATTATGATGTGGGTGGTTTCGCACGGGGTGACTCGGGGGATTGAACGACTGGTCCGGATCGCCATGCCTCTCATCATTGTTTTTGGAGTGATCCTTGTGGTTCGGGTGCTGTTCATTGGTACGCCGAATCCGGCCTACCCGGAAAACAATATTGCGAACGGGTTTGGCTTTATCTGGAATCTGGATTTTTCAGTTTTAAGGGACAGTAAGGTTTGGTTGGCCGCTACAGGACAGATTTTTTTTACTTTAAGCGTCGGTTTTGGAGCGATTCAGACCTACGCAAGCTATCTCAAACCCAAAGATGATGTTGTTCTCTCGAGTATCGCGACTTGCGCCACGAATGAGTTCTGCGAAGTTGTTTTGGGTGCGTCGATTGCCATCCCGGTGACGCTTGCCTTTTTTGGTCTCGCTCAGACACGCTTGATTGCGGCAGGGGGGTCTTTTGATCTTGGTTTTTTTGCGATGCCGATTATTTTTCAGCAGATGATGTTCGGCCAATTTTTCGGAGCGATCTGGTTTTTTCTCCTGTTTCTTGCGGGACTTACATCTGCTGTCGCGATGGCTCAACCCATGATGGCTTTTTTGCAGGAGGAATTTCGAATGACTCGAAAAACTGCTTCGTGGGTGGTCGGCACCATGGTTTTCTTTTTTACGCTCCCCGTGATTTTTTTTCTAAAGCATGGATTTCTTGATGAACTCGATTTCTGGGTGGGGACTTTCGGGCTAGTGGTTTTTGCCATTATTGAGGTGGTGCTTTTTATCTGGGTATTTGGCGAGCGAAACGCCTGGAAGGAAATTAACTCGGGGTCGGAGATCCGTATACCGCGCGTCGTGATCCGAATTATGAAATACGTGACGCTGGCCTATTTGGTTGTTCTGTTGGTGTTTTGGCTTGCCCAGGACGGAATTTCTTTTTTGCTGATGAAAAATGTAACGCGAGAAGATTTCCCTTATGTTTGGTTCGCAAGGTTTATGATGGCGGGGGTGTCTGCCCTGATGATCTTTTTGGTGCATCTGGCATGGCAACGCAAACATCACATCCAGCAGAGAATTCCCGATTAATTTTTTCACGCATCTTCTGCCCTTCTAAAGCGTAGATTTGAATCCGCGTATCGGCTCCCCGTACTTTCATGACTGATAATTTTGTCAAACTGCTATAGCAAAAAATAGTAAAACATAGCAAAATTATATAATAAGATAAAAAATACTATAAAAACATCCTTGAAATAGCTTCGCTGTGATGGCATGCTTTAAGTAGATGTAAATAATCAACATATAAAAATTAGATCAGCTTACTACCGTTGGCTGTCTTGACGGGCTGGCGTGTTGAGGAACTTCGAACCTTTAGTAAGACAACATTTTTTATGAGCGATAAAACTATCAAAAACAAGAGTGTTCAATTTCGGGTTACTGCCCTTGCGGTCTTGGTCTGTTTTATAACCACGAGCGTATCGTTACCTGTGTCCGCAGATGCTTCGTCCGCAGGTCCTGCTGTTCCAACCCTTTTGCCCTTTGCTGAGTTGACCATTCCAGATGAGTTGGGAACCATGACGAAAGCGGTTGGAGCTCAAAGTGTGGCGGCGGGTGATCCGGGAAAAACCAGTGTCCAGGATTCTTCTCAACGAACCGTTATCCTGATTCAAGATGCCCATGCCGTGAATGATGCCCAGAATAAAATTCAACAAATAATCGCGCATCTGCAGACCCATCATTATGCCGACGTGCTCCTTGTGGAAGGGGCGCAAGGTCGTTTAGACCCCACGATACTCCGGAATTATCCCGATAAAAATGTAAAACAGAGAGTCATCAACGAATATCTCGAGCGAGCAGAGCTTGCCGGTGTGGAATCTGCCGCTGTATTAAATGACACGCTTGGCCGTTTCGAAGGAGCGGAAGACTGGGCCCTTTATTCGGAAAACTTCGATGCCTATCAGCGAGCGCAGGCGGAAAAAGAAAGTCTCCTGGACGTCCTGTCGGGTTATGAGCATAAGCTCGAAATGGAAAATACCGGTCGAATTAATTCGAGGCTGGAGGATTTTCTGAAACAGTGGACAGGGTTTCGATCCGGCTCTGTTTCCTTTCATGACATGCTTATTTCCCTGCAGGAGTTTTCAAGTCTGGCGAAAGAGGGGGATGGTTTCTCAGAGCTCAAAAGAATCCTGGATGCACTGGGTTATGAGAAATCAAGCCAACCGACTGCGCTCGAACCTGCGGTGAAAAAAATGGCCGCCGAATTCAAACAGAAATTTGCGAACGTGATGGATGTCCGTGACCAGGCGAACTTTTACATGAACTATCAGAAATTCCTGACGGGGCAGTTGGGAGCAGGTGAAATGCTGAGTCATCTTCTTCGTCTGGGACGGAAGTTGGGGAAGGAACCCAGGCTCAGTCCGGAAATGCGTCGTCTTCTGGGGCACACGCAGACTTTGGCCGCGATCAAGGGCAACAGACTTTTTGAGGAGCTGAACCGGTTTCTTGTGATGGTCGCCATGAGCCTCGCCCAAAACTCCGACGATGTAAGCACGGTCGAGCGATATGAAAAATTGTTCATTCTTGAAGATCTTGTAAAACTGGAGTTGACCCATCACTCGATATCCTCATTAATGAAATCTGGAGCGCACAGTACGAAAGTCGAAACGAGTTCCCGTGCCCCTGATTTACAGGCCCCCGACAAAATCAAAGTCCTGAATTTGGATGATTTTGATTTGGGATTTCTTTCAGATTTCGGATTGAGCGTTTCGGATTTTGAAAAAAGACTGCAACCGGCCATTGATTTTTACCGGGCCGCCTTGGAACGTGACCGGGTGTTCTATGAGCGGATTAAAGCAGTGCCCGAAAGCGATCGTACGATTGTCCTGATTGCCGGAGGCTTTCATACCAGCGGGATCGAACGACTGCTTCGTGAGAATCAGGACTCGTATGCGGTTGTGACTCCCAGAATCGAATCCCTCAAAGGATCGGAAAATTATTTTCGCGTCATGAATAACGATTTTTCCTACCAGAAATATCTTGGCACTACCTACTATGATGGATTGATCCGTCATGCGATTCGCAAATTGACGGAAGGCCTCGGTGAGGCTGAGCTCCGGCAAACAGCCAAGCGTTGGCGCGATAATCTTATCCGGGACCTTGCCTCGCAAAACAGGATCACGGACTTCGGGCAATATAGCCACTATCTTGATGATTTAAATCAGGTTTATGCTGAACGTTTTGCCAAAGATCTTAAACCTCTTACCAAGGAAGATATCCTGGAGGTGATTAAAAAGGAGTTAGAGAAGTTTAAATCAGATGTGCTGGTTTCACTGCGGAGGCAAGTCGAAGGTGATCTGCAAAGTACCACGGCCGGGATTCAGGGTCTGGAGGATCAAAAAGAATCTTCCGGCACAAAGCCTTCGGATCTTGCGCTTGATATTCCCGTTTCCAAGCCATCGATGTTGAGCGCGGCTCTAGCGCTTGCTCCCAGGGTTCCGATATTAAAACTGCCTCTCAGTGAAGTCCGCCAGCCGACGGTAGTGGCCAGCGATATTCCTGAAGCCTTGAGGGAACCTGTGTCGCTAGAGGCCAGCGGCATTGAGATCGGGCCGGGGGTAGGAGAAGAAGGTTCAGGGCGGAGTGAGACCCGGGTTAATGATGCGGTGAAAGAGAAAATTGAAAGCATTCGTGCCGGATTGCATCAGTTACTGCGCTGGCTTGTTGCAAAAATGGCGGTCGGCCCGTGGCGGGAAAAGATGCTCGGGTTTTTACTTGAAAGCGACCATGTGAAAATTCTGATCGACGACGGGAAAAAACATCAGCTTAAGCGATACGTCGCGAAATACGAGCCGAAGACCGGGCGCGTATATTTGTCTCAGGTGTTTCCGGGACATTATTCAAAAGAGAGCCTTTTAAGCCATCTCCCCGGGGCTGCTCAGCCGGAGATCTATAAAGGGAAAGGGGTGGAATTAATTTTGGGGGATGATGGTCGACCGTATCTATCAGTTAAATTTGATCAACCGGTGCTAATTGTTGATAGCGATCAGAAAATCCTTCAGTCAGAAAACATCAAGCCTCTTCTGGTGCCGCTTCCTAAAGTGAGCGAGACAATTGCTTTTCTCAAGAAAACGGTGCCGGGTTTCAGCCGTTGGCAGAAGGCGCGTGTGAAGGCACTGGAACAGCAAAAACTCGAAGCAGCGAGATTATGGTTTAATGCAGGCCGTTTTATGGCAAGAGAGTCCAAGGCCTTTGATAAGGATGGGGATGTCGATACACTGGAATACGGATCCAGCCGATTTGAGGTCGGCATATCGGATTCCGGGGAGGAAATTGTTGTTAGGGTATTTAATCGTGATACGGGAATACTGGACGGGATTCTTTTCTACCCGTTTTTGGTTGGTGCCTGGTTCACGGCAGGTCAAGGATACGCGAATGAGATCCCGGTTTTGGATCCTGGTCTTCCGCCGATGGCTCTGAGATTTAGCTTGGGAGACAAGGGGGTTTATGTTTCCTCGGTTGCGGAGATTTCTGTCTACTTGCAGGCGGATGGTGTTCGTTCTGAGGAGTTAATACCGAGTTTCGAAGAAGCTGTGGCCAAGAATCCTGATTACCCCGGTGTTCTCCTTCCTCACACTGCCGGGAAAATCGAAAAACTAAAGTTGTTTCCGTTGGAACAGTCTCCGGACATGATAGGTCCTCCCTTTCATGTCAATCCTGAGGGCCCAAATGCCCCTTATATTCTTCGGGCGAGAGCTGAGGTTCGGAGTGAGGATGGGCGCCGGCCCGCTGGGATGATATCCAATGTTCGTAAGATTCTCATGGCCGGCATCTTATCTATTGCGATGATGAGTTCTGCGATTGCGATGTCACCCCGAAGTTTTGGAGCCTTTCAAGGCGGACTTCAGACCCTTGGTTGGTATACAGGAAAAGTTGACCGAAAGGATGGACCCCGGACACAGTCGGCTGTCAGGACGCTCCAGACCATACTTCGTGATGAATTGGGGTTTACAGGGATTCGTGTTAACGGGCGCTATGACGATCCAGCGACACTGGCGGCAGTTAAAGAACTCCAGCGAAAGTTTCAGGAGCTCTGGACTGCGAAATATCGGGGCGGAGTGGACGGAGTTTTAGGCCCAGCAACGGCGCCTTTTTTTAAGCGGTACCTGGAACTTCTCAGAAAAGGGAGAGAGGCCCAAGGGCTTGTCGGTCAGGGTTTGTCAGATTCTGTGGTTTTGCCGTCCTATTTTCTATCGGATCCGGCCACCGAAGTTCTGAATAACCCAACCTTGCAGGCAGGTTTCTCTGGCTTGGGTTTTCAGGTGATTCAGCGGTTACTGGTATCTCGGCAACTTGTTCCGAAAACGCAAGAAACCAGGAATTTTATCTACACCTATCTGTATGAGACCCATCAGATAGTTCAGACGGCTAAACAAACGCTGACGGACTCCGAGTTTCAACGTGTTTTTCATTCAAAAAAATCTGAAATGACTCTGGAGCGGGTGGCCCAACTCGCGATGTTCGTTTTTGATCTGAATAATCACGAGAGCATGGGACATGTCCATATCAAAAACAAACGAGGCAGCGATTTTTCTCAAGCGCAAATCGTGATAGGGACTCGAAAAGAACTTTTTCAAAAAAACTTGTTTAAAAAAATAGCGGGAGTTACAGAGACTCAGCCTGCGACATCGAAGGAGTGGGAAGAATTTCTCGTAACTGGTTCTTCCGCGAACCGAAACCGCATTGCGATGGTGATTATTCATTTTTTAAGAGCTCCCCGAGGCTTGTCTTTTGAGAAATTGTTCCCGATAGATACTGTGGAAGGATCGAAAATTTGGGGGAAATATTACCAAACCCAGTCGCTTGAAAAAGCGATGAGGAATTTCAGCGAAAGGGCTAAACGTTTTAGAGATGATTGGGGCCAAGTGACACAATATTATTTGTCACACCAGCGCTCGGAGGTGAGGGCTGAGGGAAGCTTGCCTGATGATGTTCGTGATTCGATGTTGCCGGAAAAATTACCGAATGTTGTGATACTGTCCCCGGTTTTTAATGAGCGGGATAAGCTTCCGGAGGTTTTGGAAAATATTAAACAGCAGAAATATTTAAAGAATGTGATTTTTGTTGATGATGGTTCAAGTGACACGACGGCGACGTTTCTGCGGGATTCGGGTGTTTATTTTATTTCTTTTGCCAAAAACGCACAGAAAGAAGGCGCTCTTTTGAATGCGCTGGAAATCTTGCAGAATCGCTATGGGTTGCCCGATTATTTTGTGGCGATAGACGGAGATTCTTATTTTGGCGGAGAGAACATCCTCGCTGTTCTGAAGAAAGCGATTAAGGAGATGGAAAAGGGGGGCAATGTGGCCCGCCCGATTGATATTGAAGCTCATTTGACCGCCCGTTCCGGGGCTCTCGAATGGCTCCAGGGGATCCACTGGTATTTAACGATGGGGATCCGCACGATCTATTCAAAAATTTCTTTTTTCCCTCCGAGTTTGTTGGGCGGAGGAAATATTTTTAAAACCCAGGTCTTTTTGGATGCCGTTGCGAAAAGAAAGGCCGGTTTCGAAGCAGGGGATGTGGAATTAAACGGGATTATTAGTTCGATGGGGAAAGTGGCGAAACCCCTTTCGACCGTCAGGGTCAGAACCGAAGTTTTTAAGAAATGGAATGACTTTTTTAAGCAACAAAGAAGGTGGGCTCGTGCCCAGCTCGAAGGAACTCCAAACTGGTTTTTTGCTGTTTTTCTGTCAGGCCTTGTTTTATTTGACGCGTTCATTTTATGGAATCTCCCGGCATTTCTGGCCCTGACGGCGGTGTTAGCGGTTGCGTCTGTTTTTTCGGTCATGTTGCGTTACGGGGTTATGCAGTTCCAGAAGTTTGCTAGCGCGGGTTCGAAACGAAATTTGCCTGAACAACAATCGATTCGTGTCCGGTTTTGGCGTGATGTTGTGTTGTTATCGCCGTTACTTGCTCTTTATGAAACTGTCAATATGTTTACCATGTTCAACGTGGCAACCTTCCAACAATTGCAGGCTCCCAAAAGTATTCCTCCGTGGACCGATACGACTGCTACACGCTCCGAGATTCGTAGCGATGAGATTGATCCTAATCCTAATGATTATGGTTTAAGGAGGGGGAGACTGAGCCGGGATTCAGAAATAATGCTGGGGTCTCTTGCGGATTATCTTTCCAGAAACCAGATAGCCAGAGATGACGCGAACCTGATAGCTCGGACACTAGTTCGTATGAAACCTCTGTCTCTGGAACTACTCCGTGATTGGGGAGTCCTCACAGCGGAAGAAACCAGGCTGGTCGCCGCCGGGGATATTGGCAAAATCATGATTTCTCAGGATATGAGTAATTCCCTTGCCCAAAGAATGCGGCGTCTTCTGGAATCTTATGATCAACGAGAATTTTATGATCAACGACGCTACACCAGGGCACAAAAGGATGTTCTCTTGTCGCGGCTTATTCCCGTTGACCAGATCGATGCAATTTTGGCCCGAAGTCCGGACCTTAATGACGGCGTTGTGATTGAGATGCTGGACAGCCGCTTTTCTCTGATTCTTCAAATGGATCGCGCCATTGAAATTGCGGCAAGTCTGCGAGAGTTGGGCATTGTTTCTAGTCTGGCCTGGAGAATTTTGATCAAGCAGGGGACTGATCGGGCATTGTCTTGGGCCTCTGACGCACAGGCGGTCGTTGAAAGAATTAAGGACGCTCAAGGAGTGAACGGACAAAGAAATGCCTGGCTGATGATTATGAATCACGGCATTGAAAAAGTGGAAGAAGCTGAACGTCGAGGGACACTTCCTAAATTGATGAACGCGTGGGACACACGCTCCGAGCTTCGCGACAATGACATCCCCGAAGGGCTGAAAGAGGAGATTCAGAGGGCTTATGGCAGGGCTGGCGGGCCGGAGATTTTTGCAGAACATTTATCCATGGAAAATATTATCCATCAGGTTCTGGAAGATTTTGGCAAAGACAACAACGTGAAGCTGGTAGAAGGAAAGGATTTTGAGCTTTTTTGGTACCGGCAGCGTTTTGGAATTATCATGAAAAATGCCGAATCTAACAAATATAACACGGACGAGGTCAAAGCCGAAATTATTGAGCGACTTAAATCTTATTACCATAAGTATAAGCCCAAAATAAATGTAAACGTTGAGCCTCTTGATGATGGAGTTGAAGTATCTTACCGGATCACTCCGGCCTCGCTGACGGAATTCGGAAAGTTTTTCGGAACGGCAGATATTCAATATTATGATGAAGGTCACAGATTCCCGAGGCCTTTTACCCCCGAAGAAATACGGGAGAAATTTGTCCATAAGGCGGAAATGTTCTTGAGAGGAATGGAACTTTATGAGCTACCACCTGATGCAATCGAAAAATTCAAGAAGTGGGCATTGGGTGTTGTTGCCTCTGCACTTGCCAATTCGGACCGGTATGGACGGAAGGAGATTATCCGGACGGAGTCGATCAAGCGTAGTGTTCGTGAAAGACATGAGGACGGATACAGGTATACGACCTTGAATGCCATGAGGAAAAATGCTGAGGGAAGTGTTCTGTTTGATTTCTTGCTTCGTGAGTTACGTCGCCGCGAAAATGCCAAACGAGTTGTCTATCTAGCTCGCGGTGCGGGGAGCTTGAAGAAAGTCGCACGGTATGCGAATTGGTTGTTTTCTCCCGAAATTGTGCAGGGGGCTCGTGAGAATTTTCTTTTTATGCTTTCGCAGGATACCGAATGGGATGTTATTCGTGACATTAAAGATCTATTCCGATTTTCTCCTGAGACATACCTCCCGGGGGAAGGGGGCGATCCTGATGAGTTTGTGGAAAGCGTTTCCTATGATGTCTTGGAAAGACAAGCGATGGAAATTCTTGAGGATTTAGACAATGGGAAGAGTCGTTTGATGCACGGACCAGGACTGGGTGCGCGGGAAATTAAACCTCACGGCGAGGATGGAAAAGGCCCTAATCGATTTGCTCAGTTTTTTGACAGAATCTATGACTGGGTCAAGGAGGCAGGGATTGTGGACGGTCTTCAACCTGGGGAGACTATCCTGGTCGTGGATGAGTCTTCCAGCGGGACTTACCCCTGGATTTTGAAATATGTAATTGAAACACGATACCGCGCTGAGTTGGCAAAACGGTTGGGAAAACCTGTATCGGAGATCAAGCTCCAGGTTATTTTTTGGGCGGGCGGTCGATCGAATAATGACTATGGAATCGTAGGTTTTCCTATGTTTTACCCCAATGACTATAAGAAAACTTTTGGGTTCGGAGATTTTGCCAGCCACGCAATTAGCGTTGCAGGAGAAAATATGCCGCATCCGGTAAAGGTTGGTCGGTACAGCAAGGGGGATGCGGATGAAGGGGAGTATGAGGTGGAAGAAACTGATGTGCTTTTGGGGGCTTACCTGAATTCGATGTTTATCTACAATGAAGTGGTGAAATTTTATAGCGAGCTGAATGGTATTGTGCTCAAAAAGGACAAAACCGAACAAGAGTGGAATCTGGTTTTGCATTACCTGGCACTTAAACTGCCCCCAGAGGTAGAGGTCACCCCTGCGGCGCTCGCCCGTGCGTCCGGATTTGCCTTAACGGCAGATGATATCCAGAAGGAACTGTCTCGCTCTGAAACGAGGGGGTCTGTTCCTTTGAAGGACGGGTTTGAGAAATTCGTTGAACGGGTGGATGTGATCCGAAGAGAATGGGACACTTCTGTAAAGAAAGCAGATGAAGGAAAACAAGGGGCTAAAGAATCATTCGCATCGGAAGCTGTCGTGAGTCTGGGCGCTTTAAAGAGTGGTCATCTTTGTCTGGTGCGAGGCAATTTTGACAAGCTGACTCAGGGTCTTCGTACCGCTCTGGATGCGGTCCGGGATGAATTTCCGGTATTTAAATCAGGGGATGAAACTGACCCATTATCGGGCGAGCTCAAAATGCTTACTGAGCTTGTTCGCAATATCTCGCAACATGTCCAGAGTAAGGAAGGGATTGTGGCGATCCAGTTCGATAAGGAAGCCAAACGGTTGTATGTGGCAGCGATTGATCGAGGCGCCGGTTTTTCCTTCCGGACGCAAGGTGCTGAAGAAGCGTCTGGCATTGCAATTCGTGATGCGGGGCATTTTGTACAAAGTGGAATTAATCGTGTTGGCGAAGGAATTGGAATGAGAGCTGTTGTCCGGCAATGCGAACACGTTTTAATACGCAGTGGCGATAAAGAATGGTCTGATGAAGATCTTAAGTCGCAAGGGGTAATTCCGGGAGTTGAGCGAAAGGATGGTCTGCCGGGCTCTCTTGTTTCGGTGAGTGTTAATCTTGAGGAATCCATGCAGATCATTAATAACGCGATAAAAATACGTATGATCGATAAAAAGTTAAAGGATCTTGCGAATGCGGTCGGCAACTTCTCGCGTTTTTCAGATCTTCGGTGGGAGTTTGCTTCTGAAATTCCCTGGCCTGAATTAGTAAGAGTTACGTCGCCGGAAGAACAATATCGTCCTCGAAATGGTGTGGACAGAACTTATGGCACACAAGAAAACCGCTGGAATTATTGGTCCAATCAAATTGACGTCCGTTATGCTTTCTTGCATCTGATCGGTAATGCCCTGGAGCAGAAGCGGCCTCTGACAATTAAAGAGGTTGAAAAATATCTACGGACAGCTCACCACCGATTAATTTTCGGGGTGAATGATCAATCGCCCTATTATTCTCCGACGTTGCTTAGCATGGGATTTCCTAATCCTGAGGTAGCTTTGAGAGCGGGCACTGGTAAACTTTACTTGACTAAAGAAGGCATTACCGGTTACACGCAAAAGCTCAACGTTCTTCTGGAGCGTTTAGCGCGGCCCAAGTTGACCGTTGAGGATATTATTCAGCCTCTCTTTGATCTTCATCGAGCTATCATTGTCCCGGAAGTGCCTCGAGAATCCAAAGGGGCCTTTGCCTTTCCATTCGCGAATAATTCATTTTCGATGAATCAAATCAATGCCGTAAGGCGTTTGCTGGGGCACGCCGGAATTTCTCACGACGGGATCGATTTTGCGTTGCTTCAGAACAGAAAGGATGTTACTCGCGCCTTAAAATATTTCACAGCTCTGATGCGCGGGGAATCGTACCCCTCCGATGAGAATGCCTTTGCCCCCACAGTGGCAGGCTCAGCGCAGGCGCCTTCAGATGTTCGCCGCGCTGAGATCCGCGAATCTCCGGGATTTGAGCCTCTTGAACTGGAAGGGGAGTTGGAAGGTCAGTTGAAAGATCGGGGGTTTGCGCTTTTGGCGGAGCTTGAAAAACGGCCGGAGCTGAGGGATTATGTCCTAGGCTCGGAATTTGAAGAATTGGTCAAAAAACTGTTGGGAATCTTTGGGGATGTGGCAGTGTTTGTGAAGGGTGTCCGAGAGGCGATGATTCCTAAGATTTTGGCGGCTGAAACAGTGGATCTGGAACTTGCGAGTATCTTGCCGGATGCGATGTCAGCTTTGACAGCCACGTTGAAACAGGTTAAAGGAAATGTGACCATTGCCGTGGGTGATATGCTGGATGTCATGGATCAGTTTATAGAAATTCCAAGCGAGTATACAAGTCAGGTCAATGAAATTGGCGTGACGGGAATGTTGCACCCTAAGGTCCGGACTCTTTTGCGGGAAAGAGGCGTTACCATCCGATCCGTCAAGCCAAAGTGGAATTTTATTTCCCGAAATCAAAGCCAGGTACCTTATGTGACCGATACGAATTCCCTGGTTGAAATGCTTGCCGGTGTTTTTGACCCGATTCTGGCGGATCAGGTCGAAACTGGGGATGTTTCGGTACAGCGCTATCGGGACCGATTTTTGATTGTGGCGGCGATCCATCTTGCTGATATCAGGAGAATCGGAAAGGCGATGAGCCAATCCGAGATACTGGACGAACTTTTGCGACGTCTCAACTTGAAGGAGCAGGAAGCGATGATTGAGATCCGGGGAGGGAGGTTTGTCGTCTCCAGCACGGCGATCCAGCTTTACCTCAAGATGCAAGCTGAAAAATCCATCCAAAGGGCCGCTTAAAAAGCTTTAACCAAAGGGCATGTGCCATCTTTCCTGATCGCTCCCTAACAGGATGCTAAAAAGGAGCTTTTTCATTAGCTGGCCATCAGCCGGCCAAGAAGATTTTCTGTCTTTATAAAAAATTTTGATACAATATGCCCTTCAAAAGTGAAAGGATTTTTTAAATGGAAAAATTCAAGATTCCTCTTGTCATTCTTGCGATCCTTCTGATCGGAGCGGGTCTGTTGCCGGAGGCCGGTTTTTCTCCGCAACAGGTCGTTTCAGTTCTTGTTTTTCTCGTGATTTTGTGCGGCACTCTTTTTTACTGGAAGTTTCGTCTGGCGTTCGCATTTGCCGGTATTTCGATCTTGTTAGGCACTAAATTGATTGATGTCCCGCATATTATCGAGTTTGCGGGTCTTGATATCATTTTGTTTCTGGTGGGAATGATGACGATCATTGGTTTCCTCGAAGAGAACCACTTCTTTGAGTATCTTGTGGCCCGTGCCGTCGACAAGGTGGGGGAACGTCCTTATTGGCTGATTTCCATGCTCATGGGGATGGCGTTTTTTTCTGCGGCGCTGGTGGATGAAGTGACTTCCATTTTATTCATGATGTCGACCTTGTTTCATATTACCCGGCGTTACAAAATCAATCCGGTCCCTTTTTTACTGATGATCGTTTTTGCCACCAATATCGGAAGCAGTGCGACGGCTGTTGGCAATCCGATCGGAGTTATGATCGCTCTCCGCGCCAAACTGACCTTCCTGGATTTTTTGAGGTGGGCGGCTCCCGTGTCTGTGGTGTGTCTGCTGGTGACAGTGATTTTGTCCTTTTTTCTTTTCAGGAAACCGATCCGTGAGTTAGGGGAAAATATGAGGGAGGAGGGGAACGAGCCTCACGAGCTAGAGCGTGTTCACTATACGCAAGCGGGGATTCGTCAATGCTGGCTACTTTTTTCGGCCACGGTGATCTGCCTCATTCTCCATCACAACATCGAAGAGTTTCTTCATCTGGAGAAGAACACGCTTCTGATCGGAACGGCCTTGTTTTTTGCGGCGGTTTCAATTTTTTTGAAAGGGGCAGAGGCAAGAGACTTTTTCATGCGGCGTGTGGATTGGTGGACGCTCACTTTTTTTATGAGTCTGTTCGCGTCGGTCGGGACTCTCAAATATGTCGGCGTGACGGAGCATATCGCTCAGGGGATGATCCGGATCGGTAGTGGCGGTGGATTTTTGCTTCTGAATGTTTTTACGGCCGCGATTTGTCTGTTGACGGCATTTATGGATAACGTTCTGGCGGTGGCGACGTTCTTGCCGATCCTCGCGGACATTCAATCTATCGGTGTCTATGTTTTTCCGTTTTGGTGGGCGATGCTTTTTGGGGGGACGATGTTCGGGAATGCAACGGTCATCGGGAGTACGGCCAACATTGTTGCCATGGGAATGTTTGAAAAGGAAACCGGCCAGGCTATCAAGTTTATCGATTGGCTCAAACCGGGTCTGGTGGTTTCTGCGGTGACGGTTCTTGTGGCCATGGGGTTGTTGTATCTGCAGTTTCCTCTGATGCCTGACGCGCCGGCTCACTTTTAAAATTACCTGAGGGGTCGGGGAGTTTTCCCGACCCACTCACCCTTAGGGACGCCCTGCTGTATAGGGCGGCATCGAAGGGTCTCGTTAATGAGATTCTTTTTCGAAGCCCCGGTAGGATTTAGCTGGCGTTACCGATGGACGGGAGCTCAGTCTTTTACGCGCCAACTTGCGGATTTAAGAAAACTACTGATTATGCTGTCCCGCCCCGCTCGACCATAATGTAGGTTTCCCAAAGCGGTTTCCAGTCCAGGATTACCCGAATCCGGAGCAGGCAATCTTCCTTCACGATAAGATCCGCGGGAAATGCGTGTTTGTGCCAGCGGAAAAGAACGCTGGAAGTGACGGGTTCAATGTCCATCGGGGCGGTTTTAAGGGTTGGGCTGTCTGGTAGCTCGTATTCAATCACTTCCTTGTGAAATTGTTTGTCCTTTCGCCAGCAGGTGACGGCGTAGAGATTTTTAAGATGGCACGGGTACGAAGGGACGTGAAGATTGCTGAGACAGGACATCGCGTTGTAAGAGTCTCGCGGGCCGTCATTAAATTCGCGGCAGATCATGAATTGAAGCAGGCTGATCGTGTCATGGGTCATGCGGTGCATCATAATTGAAACCGATATCCTTTTCAAGATTTGAACTCAATTTGACCCTGTCTTGAAACTAACATATAATGGCGTCTCCAATCGTCTTAAATCATTCCGAATCAAGGCATAAGGAAAAAACTCATGAGTACTTCAGATTATGGAGCTAGGTTTCTCCCGAAAGAATCGATCATCGGCGTTCTGGCTGATTTTCAGCCCGGGAAAAAGGTTCGAATAGCGGGTCGTGTGATGTCCCGTCGGGATATGGGAAAGAGCACTTTTTCAGACGTCAAAGATGAAGGGGGGCGGATTCAGACCTATGCCAAAAAAGACATGTTGGGAGAGGAAAATTACAAGGCGTTCAAGGGGTTGAATCTTGGCGACATCATCGGTATCGAAGGTGAGCTTTTTCTTTCTCGAACGGGAGAAAAGACGGTCAAAATCGAAAAATACGAACGGCTGTCAAAGATCGTTCAAACGCTCCCTGAAAAATGGCACGGTCTGAAGGATATCGAAATTCGCTATCGGCGGCGGTATGTCGATCTGATCGTCAATGATGATGTGCGTGCAACCTTCAAAAAGAGAAGCCGGATTGTGAGCGAGATCCGCAAGTTTCTGGACGGTCGCGGATTTATGGAGGTGGAAACACCGATGATGCAGCCGCTTGCGGGGGGCGCTCGGGCAAAACCTTTCGTCACGCACCATCACGCACTGCACACGGACCTGTACCTTCGTGTAGCACCGGAACTTTACCTGAAACGTCTTCTGGTGGGTGGATTTGAAAAGGTCTACGAGATTAATCGTAACTTCAGGAATGAGGGGGTTTCGGTCCGGCACAATCCCGAATTTACCATGATGGAGCTCTACCAGGCCTACGCGGATTATTCGGACATGATGAACATCACAGAAGAACTTGTTTCTCACCTTGTGAAAATGCTTTACGGGACGGAGGAAATTCCTTACGGTGACCGGACGCTGAATTTTAAGACACCGTGGAAACGCATTTCTTTTTACGGTGCCCTTCAGGATGCGACCGGTATGGATTTTCGTACCGTCAATGTGCGGGAAGCCGCCAAGAAACTGCATGTCGAATTTTCCGACACAATGGAAGATATTGACATTCTCAACGAGATCTTCGGGGAGAAAGTCGAGAAGGAACTTTGGGACCCGACCTTTGTGATCGATTATCCGACGGTGATGACTCCGCTTGCAAAAGCCAAATCTGACGACCCGAATCTTGTTTACCGTTTTGAATTATTTATCGCACGCATGGAGGTGGCAAACGCCTTTTCTGAACTCAATGACCCGGCCATCCAGAGGCAACGGCTGGAAGATCAGCAAGAGTTGATCGGCGAAGAAAAAGAAATCGATGATGACTTCCTGATGGCCCTGGAGTATGCGATGCCCCCGGCGGGGGGACTTGGAATCGGGATTGACCGGCTTGTGATGCTTCTCACGAATCAGCTTTCGATCCGCGATGTCATCCTGTTCCCGCAGTTGAAGCCCCTGAAGAAGTCTGAAGAAGGGCTGACCGCGACGGAGAATGAGCCGGTATGAAGTTCGAACTTTTTATTGCTCATCGACATCTGACCCGGCGGCGCAAAAGTGGATTTATTTCCCTTATTTCCCTCATTTCGATTGGCGGCGTGGCGATCGGTGTGATGGCGTTGATTGTGGTGCTTTCAGTCATGACCGGGTTTGATACGGAGCTGAAGCGCAAGATCGTCAGCGTCCAGCCGCACCTGCGGATTGAAAAGTATCAATCGTGGGAAAACTCGGAAGAGGATATGCGGAAAATCCGGTCTCTCAATATCTCCAGTTTGAAGAACGTTGCCCGGTTTATTGAAAAACAAGCCATTCTCCGGACGGATGATAGCGCACAGGGTGTGGTGGTGATGGGGGTGGATACTGAAAATGAGGACATGGCTTTTTATCAGAAAAATATTGTGTCCGGAACGCTGGGCTTTCAGGAATCAGTTTATACGGAAAGCAAACGCACCTGGTGGTTCAAGAAAAAAACGCAGAAGTCGAATGTGCCTAGCGTGGTCATTGGCGATATTCTCGCAGGGCGATTGCGCGCCCAGGTGGGGGATCTGATTTATCTGATTACGCCGGAGCCCGAAAAGAAAAATCCTTTTTTACCTCTCCCGATGCACGTCAAGACCTGGCCTGTGATTGTTCGTGGAATCTTTCATGTCGGTATGTCGGATGCGGACGCCAATCTTGCCCTGATCAGTCTCGAAGCGGCCCAGGAGTTTTACCACATGGAGGGGAAAATTACAGGGCTGGGTCTGCGTTTTTTCAATGTGGATGATGCGGAAAAATGGAAATGGCCTTTGGCCGGTGAATTTTCCAATCAGTACGTGCTGGCCTCGTGGTATGACATGAATCAAAGTTTTTTTCAGGCGTTAAAAGTTGAAAAATTTTTATTGGGAATTCTGTTGCTTCTGATCGTCGTGGTGGCGGCATTTAACATTGTCTCTACGCTCATCATGGTGGCGATGGAAAAAACGAAAGATATAGGAATTCTTCGAGCGCTGGGTGCGACAAAGTCGGCGGTTCGGAGAATTTTTATGATCGAAGGCATGAGCTACGGATTTTGGGGCATGATTCTTGGCGTGGGGTTTGGCGTGTGGTTTTCTCTTAAGATTAATGACCTTGCCGATTTTCTTAAAAGCACTTTTGGTCTGGAAGTTTTCCCGCGCGACATTTATATCTTTGACAAGATTCCAGCGGAAGTTCACATGAGTGATGTGGTGACGATTGCGGGGATTGCCTTTGTGCTTGCGGTGATTGCCGCCCTTTACCCTGCGCACCGGGCTGCAAGCCTTAAGCCCGTGGAGGCGCTCCGCTATGAGTAGCGCAGAGACCGCAATTCTCAGCACGGTGGATCTTCGGAAGGATTACGAAATGCCGACCGGGACGCTTGAAATTCTTCGCGGGGTCAACCTCGGAGTTAGCCGTGGAGAAATGCTTTTTATCACGGGAAAGTCCGGCTCCGGGAAATCGACCCTTTTGCATCTTCTCGGAGGACTTGATCGTCCCTCAGGCGGCCGGATCCTTTATCAGGGGCGTGATCTTGCCAAGGCGTCGGAACGCGAACTGGCAAAGATCCGCAGCCGTAATATCGGCTATGTGTTTCAGTTCTATCATTTGCTTCCGGAATTGACGGTTTATGAAAATGTTTTGCTCCCGACACTGATCGCCGGGAAAAAGAACAAGGATTGGGTCAAGGAAGTCCTGAAGCGGGTCAAGCTCTGGAACCGGAGGACACATTTTCCGTCAGAACTCTCCGGTGGCGAGAAACAGCGGGTTGCGATTGCACGTGCCCTTGCGAACCGGCCGGATGTTGTGCTTTGCGACGAACCGACCGGAAATCTTGATGAAGAAACAGCGGGCTCTATCATGACGCTACTTCTTGAGCTCCATCGAAACGAAGGCCACACTTTTATGATTGTGACGCATGACGAAGAAATGGCTCGAATGGGGACGCGCGTGCTCAAACTTCACGAGGGGCAGTTGGTTCCTCCGAAGGCCCTTTAAAAAATAAATCATTTTTACTTTACGAGAGGAGATGTTATGGAGCTTCAGATTTATATCGATGGGAAATGGTATCCTAAAAGCGAGGCCAAGATTTCTGTTTTTGATCATGGTCTTCTCTATGGGGATGGGGTGTTTGAAGGGATCCGGTCTTATCAAGGGCGCGTTTTCAAACTTGATGAGCATTTGAACCGTCTTTGGGAATCTGCCCACACGATTATGCTTGAAATCCCGATGTCCCAGAAGGAAATGGAAAAAGCGGTGATTGAGACTTTGAAACGGAACAAAATTTTAAATGGGTACATTCGTCTTGTAGTGACCCGGGGGGTGGGCGATCTTGGGTTGTCACCCTGGCTTTGCAAAAGGCCCACTGTGTTCATCATTACGGACAATATCGCTTTGTATCCGAAGGAGCTCTACCAGAAAGGTCTCGCGATTATTACGGTTCCGACCGTCCGGAATCTTCCCGAGGCTGTGAACCCTTCGATTAAAAGCCTGAATTATCTCAACAATATTATGGCCAAGATTGAAGCGAAGAACGGCGGGTGCATGGAAGCTCTGATGCTCAATCATCAGGGGTATGTTGCGGAATGTTCTGGGGACAATGTTTTCATGATCAAACGGACCGGTAGAGCAAACACAGTCAAGGATTACCTCCTGCTGACGCCGCCGGCTTATCTGGGTGCGCTCAAGGGAATTACGCGTGACGCGATCATCGAAGTTGCGCAAAAGATCAGGCTTCCGTTTGCCGAACGTCCGCTGACCCGGCACGACCTTTTCAATGCCGATGAAGTTTTTTTGACGGGGACGGCGGCTGAGGTCATTCCGGTCGTCAAAATTGACGGGCGCCTGATCGGAGAAGGGAATCCCGGAAAAATCACAAAAACACTTCTCCGGAACTTTCACGAACTGACCCGTACAGACGGGGTGCGATACACCTTGTAATGCAGGAGTTTAAGATCCGGACCCTGGATATCTGGTGTTTTGATGGCCCGAGTTTTTTGATTTAAAAAGAGTGAAAAATAACCCTGAAGAAGCGAGATTGCCCCGATGATTTGTAATGTATGCGGTACGAAAGAAGCGACCATCCATCTCACCGAAATTGTTAATGGTCAGATGGCGGAAATTCACATTTGTGAACAGTGCGCGGAAGAGAAGGGGACCGATTTTAAAACCTACTTCAATTTCAGCGATTTATTGACGGGGTTCGCGGGGATGGGGGGAATCGCCAAAAGCGGTGGTAAAAAAATGCCGCCGATTGCCTGCAAATCTTGCGGACTGACTTTTGAGGACTTTCCCAAACAAGGCCGGCTTGGTTGCGCTCACTGTTATAGTGCGTTCAAAAAGCCACTGGAGGTTGTCATTAAACAGGTGCAGAGGTCGGGATATCATGTGGGGAAAAAACCTTCCAGAATACCGAAGGCAGTCCGAAGCACTCATGACCTTCGTCAACTGCAGGAGCGTCTCCGGAAAAGCGTCCAGGAAGAAGCTTTTGAGGAAGCGGCTCGTCTGCGGGATGAGATCAAGCGGATCGAAGACAAGATGAAAAAGATTTCAAGGAAGCCAAAAAATGACTGATGCGAATCGCTCCCCAACGCTGTCGGTGAACTGGCTTAAGGCGACGGGCCCCGAAAGTGATGTTGTGGTAAGTTCGCGGATTCGCTTGGCCCGAAATCTTTTCAAGTACCCGTTTGTGTTTAAACTTTCTCCGGAGCAAAGGGTTGCGATTATTTCGGATGTGGAAAAAGCTGTGCGTGGTTCAAGCTTACTTAAAAAGGCCCGTTTAAGCCAGACGAAGCATTTAAGTGAAATTGAAAAACAATTCCTTCTGGAGCGACATCTTGTTTCGAATGAATTGGTCCAAGAGGATTCTCCCAGTGCTGTGGCGATTACTCCGGATGAAATGGTCAGCCTGATGGTGATGGAAGAAGATCATTTGCGCCTTCAGGTTTTTCAGTCGGGACTGAATCTTGGCGAAGCCTGGAAGATTGCGGATGATATTGATACGGAGCTTGAGCGGGAACTTGAGTATGCCTTTGATGCGACACTGGGGTATCTGACGGCCTGCCCGACGAATGTCGGAACGGGGCTCCGTGCGTCCTGTATGCTTCATCTTCCAAGCCTGGTCTTGACCAAACAGGCCGACAAAGTGCTTCAGGCTCTTTCCAAGCTGAACCTTGCCGTGCGTGGTCTTTACGGTGAGGGGACGCAGGCCCTTGGCAATTTTTTTCAATTTTCGAACCAGATCACGCTCGGACAGCCCGAAACGGAAATTATTTCGAATCTGGAGGGAGTGATCAAGCAGGTCATTGCTCATGAGCGTGAGGCCCGGGATTACCTGAAGAAAAAACGGAAGTCAAAAATGGAAGACCAAGTGTGGCGGGCTCTTGGGATTCTGAAATCTGCGCGATTGATTTCATCTCAGGAATCCGTCCAGCTACTCTCTCTTGTCCAGGCGGGGATCGACATCGGCGTTCTGGAAGGGCCGGTCATTCCCAGGGATTTGAATCAGCTTTTTCTCTGGATTCAGCCGGGACATCTCCAGAAAATGAATGGCGGCGAGCTTAGCTCGGCCGAACGTGATGAGCGGCGCGCCGAGCGCATTCGCGCCTATTTTGCAAAAGTAACGCTGTAAAAGTAAAAGGAGGAACTGGGTCATGAAAAAAATCCTGATTTTTTCGATCGGTTTAATACTTTCAGTGCCCGCGGCAGGATTGGCGGAGACGGTTAGTACGAAGTCCAAAATCAGCGAAGTGACTGTTTATGCGACGGATGCGTTTGTGACGCGGGTCGCATCCTTAGAAGTTAAACCGGGCGACACCCAGATTCTCCTGGAGGACATTGTTGCAGAATTTGATCCAGATTCGCTTCGCGTAAAAGGGGCTGGGACCGCTGTCGTAAAAATTCTCGGAGCGCAGGTCAAAAAAGAGTTTTTGCAGGAAACCCCGGTCGAGAAAGTTCGCGAACTGGAAAACAAGATTCAGGAACTTGAAGACCAAAATCGTGCACGACAGAACGAAAAACAAATCCTGGCGGAGGAGAAGGCGTATCTTGATTCGGTTCGTTTGTTTGCAGGCCAGCAGATCCCTGAAGATCTTGTAACGAAAATGCCGTCTCCCCAAGACCTGGAAGGCACCCTCAGTTTTCTTGGAGCGAAATTGAAAGAAAATTTTAGCCGTGTTCATGCGATTGATCTTGAGATCCGGGAGAACGGCAAAAAGTTGGTAGCCTTACGACGTGAATTAAGTGAAATTTCAGGAGGGCGTCAGAAGATGCGCCGGATCGTAGCAGTTGATGTGGAAGTGTCCCGTGCCGGTCATCTAGATCTTGAGGTTTCCTATAAGGTGGGTGGAGCCTCGTGGTCGCCTGTCTATGATGCGCGCGCGCAGTTTGATAAATCGGAAACCGAGCTTGTAACTTATGCAATCGTCAGTCAGGGTACCGGGGAAGTGTGGGAGGATGTGGATATGACGCTCTCGACAGCTCAGGTGAGCGTGGGCGGTACGATGCCTGAAGTCAACAGCTGGTTTGTCCATCCCTCCCAGCCGCGCTCGTCTCTAAGGGCTGGGTCCATGAAGTTGAAAGCCCAAAGTCTTGGGATGGCCGATATGGCGATGAAAGCGGAGGAATCTATGCCGTCAGCCAGTGTAGCCCTGGAAGCTGAGAACCTCTATGCGCAAGCCTCCCAAAAGGGAATATCCGTTGTTTACAAACTAACCCGAAAAGTGACGGTTCGTCCGGATGGTTCCGATCAAAAGGTCCCGGTTGCCGCGCAAATTCTCTCTTCCTCCTTTGAGTATTCGGCGTATCCCAGAATGGTACCACTCGCCTATCTCACGAGCCGGGTGACCAACGCAAAAGACCTTCAACTTTTGAGCGGGCCGGTGAATATTTTTCTTGACGGAGATTTTGTGGGAAATTCTTATGTTCAGAATATCGCTCCGGGAGAAGAGTTTGACCTTTACCTTGGCGCGGATGAGGGCGTGAAAGTAAAACGCGAATTGCTCGAAAAGAAATCGGACGATGTGCTGATTGCTAATATTCCGTCGCCTAACAGGAAAATGACTTATAAATATAAGCTAACTGCCGAAAATTATAAGGCCCAGGCGGGTAAGATTAATCTGTTCGAGACCGTTCCGGTTTCGCAGGATGAGCGAATCAAGGTCAAAGTTTCCCAGGTCAGCCAGGATCCCCAAGACAAGGATTGGAAGGACAAGAAAGGTGTCTGGCGTTGGCAAATGCAACTTGCCGCCGGGGGGAAGGTTGAAATTTTTTACACGGTTGTGGTTGAATTCCCGCGGGACATGATAGTCGAAGGTCTCGAATAGAGTGTCGGAAATTGCCAGGGACCTTTGTTGATCTGCGTATTTAAATAAATAGATGGATTATCTGGAGGTTTAAAATGTTCGATCGTTTTACGGAAAGAGCCAGAAAAGTTATTATTCTCGCAAAAGAAGAGGCGAAGCGCTTCAACCACGATTATATCGGGACCGAACATATTTTGCTCGGACTGATCAAAGAGGGGGAAAGCGTTGCTGCGGCTGTGTTGCAGAACCTCGGACTCTCGCTTGACACGATCCGCCTCGAGATCGAAAAACTTGTCCAATTTGGGCCCAGTACGGTCGTTTCGGGAGATATTCCTTTTACGCCGAAAGCAAAAAAAGTTATTGAGCTTGCGATGGATGAAGCGCGGCGTCTGGGTCATAACTATATCGGGACCGAACACCTCTTGCTTGGGCTCATTAAGGAAGGGGAAGGTGTTGCAAGCCATGTCCTCATGAATATCGGTCTTGATCTGAACAAGGTCCGAGCCGAGGTGATCAAACTTCTTGGCTCGGCCACCCCGGGGAGCGATCCGTCAGTCATGAGTGGAGGGCCGCAGGCTCCGGGAATGGGCGGAGGAGGAAGTAAGTCGAAAACAAAAACTCCGGCGCTGGACGCTTTTGGCCGTGATCTTTCACAACTTGCGCGCGAGGGGAAACTGGATCCGGTCGTGGGGAGGAATGATGAAATTGAACGTGTGATTCAGATTCTTGCACGTCGAACCAAAAACAATCCGGTGTTATTGGGGGAAGCCGGAGTGGGGAAAACGGCGATTGTCGAGGGGCTGGCCCAGCGGATCATTGCGGGTGATATTCCCGAGATTTTGCTCGATAAGCGTATGATCGTTCTCGATCTTGCGTTGATGGTGGCGGGGACGAAATATCGCGGCCAGTTTGAAGAACGAATTAAGGCTGTGATGGATGAGATTAAACGTGCGGACAATGTCATTATTTTTATCGACGAATTGCACACGTTGGTTGGAGCCGGCGGAGCGGAAGGCGCGATCGATGCGTCGAATATCCTGAAGCCATCCTTGTCTCGCGGCGAAATTCAGTGTATCGGAGCTACGACTCTGGATGAATATCGGAAATATATCGAAAAAGACGCGGCCCTTGCGAGGCGCTTTCAAACAGTGATGGTGGATCCGCCGTCGGTCGATGACACGATCCAAATCCTGAAGGGGTTACGCGATAAATACGAAGCTCATCACCGTGTCAAGATTACGGATGAATCACTTTCTGAGGCGGCCAAGTTGTCGGATCGGTACATCACGGGCCGATTTTTGCCGGATAAAGCCATTGATATTATTGACGAAGCGGCTTCCCGTGCCCGTTTGTCGGTGACGACGTTGCCGAAAGATCTGAAAAAAATGGAGACGGAGATTGAATCGCTTCGTCGGGAAAAAGAGGCCTCAATCAAGGGACAGGATTTTGAAAAAGCGGCAAAACTTCGCGATGAAGAACGTAAGGCGAAGGAAGAACTCCAGAAAATGAAGAAAAACTGGAAGGAATCCAAGTCTGAAGTTGAAATCCAGGTGACAGCGGAGGACATTGCTTTTGTGGTTTCTAAGTGGACCGGCGTCCCTCTTGCACGTCTTGAAGAAAAAGAAACGGCGCGGCTTCTTAAAATGGAGGAAGAGGTCCATAAAGGAGTGATCGGTCAGGATGAGGCGATTACAGCGATTGCTCACGCTGTCAGGCGCTCACGGTCGGGTCTTCGTAATCCGCGACGTCCCATCGGGACTTTTATTTTTCTTGGGCCGACGGGTGTTGGTAAAACTTTGCTGGCACGCGCCCTGGCAGAATTTATGTTTGGGGACCAGGATGCCGTGATCACGGTGGATTGCTCGGAGTATAGTGAGAAGTTTAGCGTCTCAAGATTGGTCGGAGCGCCTCCCGGGTATGTGGGCTATGAAGAAGGCGGCCAGTTGACCGAAAAAGTCCGTCGCCGGCCTTATTCGGTCGTCTTGCTTGACGAAATTGAGAAAGCTCATCCGGACATGTTTAACATCCTTCTGCAGTTGATGGAAGAAGGTCGGTTGACAGATTCCCTGGGACGCAAAGTGGATTTCCGGAATACGATCGTGATCATGACATCGAATGTGGGGGCGGATCTTGTGCGGAAGCAGGGAGATCTTGGTTTTGGAATAAAGAAAGATGACATGAACTACGATTCGTTAAAGACCAAACTGCTGGATGAGACGAAAAGAGTGTTTCGTCCGGAATTTTTAAACCGGGTCGACGATATCATTGTTTTTCATCCGTTGACTCGCCAGGATCTTGAACAGATCATTCATATCGAACTTGGAGAAGTGAAGGACCGTCTTAAGGAAAAGGCGATGGAGCTTTTGCTTTCTGATGAAGTCCTCAAGTTTTTGATTGATCATGGCTATGACCCCGTGTTTGGGGCGCGACCGCTCAAAAGGACGATCCAGCGATATGTGGAAAACGTGCTCGCGGAGGAAATTCTTGGCGGAAAATTCCAGGAGGGGGACAAGATCCAGGCTGAAATCCGCGGCGATAGGGTCGTTTTCGAGAAAGCGACATAGTGATCCGTGAAGAATCGCTCGTTGCTAAAGGGTCTCATACTGCTCCTGCTTCTTCTTCTCATTGCAGGGGCACTGGCCGCGAAAGTATTTCTCTACCAGCTTGCCACCTCGGAAGAATTTAAGCGTTTCGCTGAAAGTCGAGCTGGCGAATATCTTCGTGCCAAAGTCTCGATCGGACAAATCCGACCCTATCATTTCAATCAACTCGCTCTCGAAAATGTAATTATTGAATTGCCTGAGATTCGGGGCAACTCGCAACTCGTTCGTCTGGATCGGTTGCTTTTCCGTTATCATTTAAGCCAGCTCTGGAAAGGCAAGTTCGATACTCCTGCCGGTGTGACTTTTCGGAATCCCTCGTTGATGATCGAAGAAGACAAATTTCCCTACCAGTATTTTGAAACTGCCGCGAGTGCTCCGGAGGGATTCGGAATGCCCTCAATTGATTTTAGAGGCGGAGAAATTCGTTATCGAGTGTCATCGCTTGGCAAGGATATCGTGCTTCGGGATATCGAGGGGACCATTACGGCAGAAGAAGGCACGAAAGTACGGGTCAATATTCAAGCGATGGCCAGCGGAATTCTTGTAGGGGAAGTCAACGTTCACGGGACCGTGGATGCTTTTCAGAAAACGCATGATCTTTGGCTGGATTTAAAAGCGATGGATTTTTCTTCCGAGATCCCCATCCCGCTCCGGGGCTTGACCGGGAAATTGCATTGGAGTGGAAAAGACCTTTCTTTTGAGCAGGTGCAGACGACCCTCCACGGATGGAACGCCAAAGTATCGGGAGCTTTCGTGAATCGGGACGGGCACCCTGAGACAACGGTGCGTCTGGTTGTGGGTAAGGAAAAACCATGGATGGAAGCCGGTTTTAGGATTGACATGAACGAGGGGGGCATGGAAGGGTTTCTTGATGCGTCTGAGGCGGGAAAGTTTTCTTTCAACGGCAAGATTCGTTCCGAAGGAAATCGGTGGATTCTGGATCCCTTGGCCTTGAATGATCATTATCAGGGAAAGTGCGAACTTGATTTTGTAACCGGAAATTATGAAATTGCTGTGGAACGGGAGATGAAACGTATTTCGATCCACTCCAACCTTCGTCATCTTGATTTTGCGGTGCAGGGCCGCTTGGATCATCTGGATTTTCTGGGGCTTGATATTGTGACGCAAGGGCGGATCTACATTCATGCCATCTCCCCGAACTGGCAGGATCGGCAATTCCGTTTCAAGGCCGATTTTGAGACAGATTATTTTATTTTAAATCAGGATCCTTTGCATGATCTGAAAGGATCCTTCGAAGTAACGCCGTACGGGATCTCTGGGATTCGTTGTACCTGGGGACGAAAGTTTGAAATGACGGGACAAGTGGTTTTCCCTCTGAAATCGCCGCAGGTAAAGTTGACTGTTCGAACCGCAGATTTTGATCTCGGACAGATCCAGTTTTTTGCCTCCAAACCGCTTCCAAAGGAAATGGGCGGAAAGTTAGGTGGGAAGCTTCTCATTGAAGGTGACCTAAAGCGTCCTGAAATCATCGGTGTCTTCAATGTCTCGGACGGGAAATGGGGGAAGCTTGAGTATGATCGCGGGATTATTCAGTTCCGCGGTTTTGCTCCTTATTTTCCTCTTCACGAATCTAAAATCTGGAAGGGACGTAGTGTTTTCTTTTTGACGGGCGCGGTCGATTTGGCGCTTGACAATGTTATGGCGGGCGTAAAAATAGAGACTTTGGACCGGCTGGTGGTCTGGAAGGGACTTGAAGTGACTCTTCACGAGAAGGAGGCCAGTG
>CAYULU010000002.1:0-83516 GCA_964445745.1 uncultured bacterium
CCCCCTTGCGGCTATTATATCCCGCAAGTGTTGCGTTAAATTACCGGAGCTACCTAGGATGATAAATCATTTTTTCTGAATTGAATGATATCCATTAAAAAATCGAGCCCTTGCGGTTTCCCGAGGTTACCACCTAATATGTAATTGATCGTATTGGACGGAATATTATAACGCCTCAAAACTTCCCGGTTTTTGTTTGCGAAGGGATCTTTCTCACCAATTTCGGTGCTATTAGGGCAAACTTCCACCTTCGTTTTATCGAGATTCTTCTGATCTACCACGTATTTTACACCTGCGGGAGACATACAACCGATGTAATCAGATAACTGGTGCAACCTCTTCTCCTGCACTTTAAAATATTTATACAATATGTTTTTTTTAGAAAAGACACCTAAATCAATAGCGCTTTGAGGGAAAAAGTCCGTCAACAACAGATATGTTTTTGCCTGATCTCTCTCTTTAATCTCTCTGACTACACTTTGCAATGTCACAAGGGGGGGGCTGTAAAGGATAATGTCGAATCGAACCTCTGCAAAATATTTCTTCATTGCAACACTATATTGCCGCCCCAGCAACAATGCTCCTATTCCTTTTTCAAAAAAATTCACCTTCTGCAAATTGAGCGTTTTAACCTTTAAAATGGAGCCATTTTCTTCCCGTATCAAATGTGTTGGCTTTTTAAACATTCGTTCAACAGGCACAACGAAATGCACCCTATGTCCTTGCTTTAAAAAGAACCTGGCAAGGTCCGTAAAAATTCCCCGTTCGTATATGCTATTAATACGGGCATGAGTCAAAAAAAGCACATTCAAACTATTGAGATCGGATTCTTGTGGAGCACAAGTTTGGTCATTTACCATATTTTAGACGCCTTGTTTGTGTTAGCATTTCCCGCAAAGGAATTAATGCTACGATTCTTCCACTTGTGTTATCGCAGTGTTTCCTTAGGACACTGAAGTGGTCTACAAATCACCTCATAACGCAACAAAATCCGTATTAGTTGCGGCATCCATCAATCGGCATCGGAGCAACCTCATAAGTCTGCTATTTCCCGGCCTCCGCAAAATAACTATCGGGCAATAAACCATCGAACCGTCTGTTGCATGCCGGGCAGAACCGTATAAAGCGGTCCATACCCAAGCAATTTTTTCGCCTTCAAGATATTCGCCTGAGAATGGCGTATGTCACCTGGCCGAAAAGATTTTTTAATTGGACGGAGATTTTTTGTTTTTTTATCATACCTCGTCAGAAGACTTCGGATCATGAAAAACAGGTCATTAAGCGTTGTCTCGTGCCCCACCGCCACATTATAAACTTCGTTAACGGCTTTTTGGTTTTTAGTCACTGCCGCAAGGATATTTGCCTGTACCGCGTTATCAACATAGCAAAAATCCCGGCTTGTTTTTCCATCCCCGTAAATAACCGGACGCTCTTTATCACGCAGTTGTCTAATCCATCGCGGGATCACTGCCGCATAAGCTCCCTCAGAATCCTGTCGGGGGCCAAACACGTTAAAGTACCGTAAACCAATACTTTCTAACCCATAGCAACGGGAAAAAACGCCGGCATAAAGTTCATCAACATACTTCGTAACAGCGTAGGGCGAAAGAGGTTGCCCAATTCTGCTTTCCACTTTGGGGAGCCCCGGGTGATCCCCGTAAGCAGAACTGCTAGAAGCATACACCAAACGTTTCACCCCGCAATCCCGTGCCGCAACCAGCATATTAAGCGTTCCCGTGATATTGTGCTCATGCGTCGTAAGGGGAACTTTGAGTGAGCGAGGCACAGAGCCTAGCGCCGCCTGATGCAACACAAAATCAGCTCTCCGACACGCTTTTCGGCAATCTCCCGGATTCCGGGTATCCCCTTCAAAAAACCGAAATCGGGCCCATTGTTTTTTTGTGACAAGCGACCTGACATCCTCCAGGTTTCGTCGGTAGCCGGTCAGAAAATTATCGAATCCGGTAACACGCTGATCCAGCTTCAGCAATTGTGCAAGAAGGTTGGAACCGATAAAACCGGCAACTCCGCTGATGGCCCACCGTAAAGGTTTCTTTTGAATTTGCCTTTTGACTATTTCATACTTGGTCAACATCGGATCTATGCCCTTCGGATTTTGGAACTTCGAATGCCCCGCTGGCCAAAGGCATTTCGGGTATCAAGAATGCAGGAAGCATTTTGTTCAATCATCCCGTAGTCAAACGAATCATGGTCCGTCAAAAGCACCACCATATCAGCAAGCTTTAACCGTTCCTCGGTCAAGTCCATTGATCGCATATCAAGTTTCGGATAGTGTCGATGTCCACGGCAAACCGGGACGTGCATATCACTATATTCCACGAAAGCGCCCTTCTCGATCAGAAGTTGCGTAATCTTGAGCGAAGGCGATTCTCTTTGATCATCAATGTTCTTTTTATAGGCCATCCCAAGGACCAAAATCTTGGATCCCTTCAGTTTTTTCCCTTGGGCATTCAATATCGAAACCATTTCCTCAATCACATAGTAGGGCATCGTGGTGTTAATCTCACCCGCCAGCTCAATAAACCGGGTGGAAAAATCAAACTCCCGAGCCTTCCAGGTGAGATAAAATGGATCAATCGGAATACAGTGCCCGCCCAGTCCGGGTCCCGGATAAAAGGCCTGAAACCCGAACGGCTTTGTTTTGGCAGCTTCGATCACTTCCCAAACATCAATCCCCATCCGGTCAAAAAGCATTTTGAGCTCATTAACAAGAGCGATGTTGACAGCCCGATAAATGTTCTCCAAGAGTTTAACTGACTCTGCCACCTTCGTTGAAGACACAGGGATCGTTTTGGCAATAATCGAATCATAAAGGGCTCTTGCCGCCTCAAGACACTGCGGAGTATAGCCACCAACAACTTTGGGGATATTACTCGTCGAAAAATCTTTATTATGGGGGTCCTCCCTTTCCGGAGAAAACGCCAAAAAAAAATCTTGACCGGCCTTTAACCCTCCCTCTTCGAGAATCCCCCGCATATCCTCATCCGTCGTCCCCGGGTACGTCGTGGATTCAAGCGAAATCAACTGCCCTTTCCTGAGATGCTTCGCGATAGTTCGGGTCGTATCGAAGACGTGGGACATGTCAGGTTCCCGATTTTTATTAAGCGGGGTCGGCACACAGATAATGATACAGTCCATCCCGGACAGTTTTGAAAAGTCAGTCGTCGGGACAAACCGTCCGGGGCACTGAGCAAGCTTCGATATGTCAATATGCTGAATGTAACTTTTTCCTTTTCCAAGAGACTCGGCTTTAGCCGGATCGGTATCAAAACCCGTCACCGGAAACCCGGCTTTGCAAAACTCGATCACGAGAGGAAGTCCGACATATCCAAGTCCTATAACTCCCACCTGGGCTTCTCTGGATTTTATCTTATCGACTAATGCCATTGCACCTACCTCCTGTATTCTAACTAATTCATTAATTATTTCCGCCTGACAAACTTCATCCCGTTGTAAAAACCTTAATCAAATTTTTGAGCAGACCAGTATTTATAAAACTCACCTTGTAGCTCAAGCAATTCTTTCAAGTCACCCGTTTCAGCAATCCGTCCCCCCTTTAACACCATAATTTTGTCAGCATGTTGAATGGTTGAGAGACGATGCGCAATCACAATCGCCGTTTTATCCTTAATCGTCTCTTCGATAGCATCCTGAACCAGCCTCTCTGTAACACTGTCCAGAGAGCTGGTCGCTTCATCAAGAATCACGATCTCAGGATTTTTTAGAATGACCCGGGCAAGGGATAAACGCTGTTTCTCTCCTCCGGACAGCTTCACTCCCCTGTCCCCAACTTCTTCATCGAGTTTATGGGGCAGGTTCATAACAAATTCATAAAGTTTAGCCTTTTTCAATGCCTCCAGAATCATGAACTCTGTCGGTTCATTCAGCAAACCATACCCCAAATTAATACGAATAGAGGCATTAAAGATATTGGCCTCCTGACTCACAAAACCAATTTGAGCATGGAGCGTATCCAGCTGATAAGCCCGTATATCCAGTCCGTCAAAAAGGATCTCTCCAGAAACTGCGTCATAGAACCTGACCATTAAATGCGCAAGGGTCGTTTTCCCAGAGCCACTCGGACCGACAATCGCAGTCATGCGTTTTTTCTCAAATGTGCAGTAAAGCTCCTGCAAAACAATCTGACCGGAAGGATAGGCGAAAGAAACATTTTTAAATTCAATTTTTTCTTTTAACCCAGTGAAAATCACATCTCCGTTCTGGATAAAGGGCTTCCCTCGAGGATTAAATACTTTGGATATTTCCCTGGCCGGGCCATAAACAGTTGCGAGAGACGAATAAATATGGCTCAGTTGGGTAAAGAAACTCATCACTCTCCGCAACATGATAAAGTAGACCAGAAATCCGGCAACATGCCCCGCCTGTTCCTTCACGACCAAAAATGCCATAAAAGCGACCATGAGTAAAATCATACTCATCATGATGGTTTCCTGGGCAGGCTGCACAAAAACCTGATTTCGATCAATGCTCCACTGTAATCTCATAATACGATCGCTCACAAACTGAAACCATTTTTTTTCTCTTTCTTCGGTACTATTAGCCTTAATGAGGGCGATGCAACCCAACGCATTCGCTATCTTCTTCCCCATTAAAGAAAATGCCGTAGCAAACTCCGTGGAAGTCTTCTGAATTTTCCGAACAATCCACTGCGTAAACCAAATTGCTAAAGGGAAAACCGGGAGAGCAAAAAGGCTTAATTGCCAGGAAACATAAAACATTGCGACCAAATAACCCAGGATCGAAAAAACATATAGAAAGCCCATTGATACAACCTGGATTTCAGATGATAGCTGATTGGTATACGCAACCAGAATCTGGTGAAGATGACCTGAGTTATTTTGATCAAAAAAAACTTTCCCAAAAGCCAAATACCTCTCATAAATACGTTGCCGCAAGTCGTTCGAAAACTTCCGGACCTGATAAAGGGTCATAATTCGAGAAAAATAAAGGGTAATATTCTTAATCAACACCGTCAGAAAAACAAGAACGATAAGGATCACAAATATCCCGGAATTCCGGTTCTCAAAAAAAGGAGAGAGTGCGTCAGAAAATATTTCGATGACCTGGCCAAGAAAAAAAATATCCCGGCAAAAAAGGAAATTTCGCTCAATCACGCCCTTAACCGTCGGAATCAGAAGTGAAATACTAGCCACATCCAGCATGGAAGCAACGAAACCCAGTCCCGCAGGCGCAATAAACACCGTGGGCTTAAAAGCAAAGTCCTTGAGAATGGCTTCCAGCCGCCGCCATCGCTGAATCGGTTGACTTTTTTTAATTTTTTCTATTATCTTCATCATTTTTTTGGGCCCTGCTTACAGCCGTCAATTTCAAATTTTTCAAAACCCCAGAGGAGGCAAACTCCGATAAACTTTCCGTATCACTCCCCTGACAATCCATATTCGCGCAATGAACCACTCATAGTGATATCGGTAAAATCAATAAGTTTTTTTACCGACTTTTTGATCCCAGGCTTCAAGAAGCTGAAGACATTCCTTTTTCATAAAATCTGGTTTGATGCAAATTTTGCTTTTCCCAATTTGTTTCATGCGTTGATTGGAAATAAAAAGTTCATTAAATCCTCTTCGGGCAACATCGCAAATTCCCGTCCCATAAACCACAAGGGGAATCCTGGCCCAGTGAATCGCGGCAAAACACATCGGACACGGTTCAGTTGTGGAGTAAATCACACAATCCCTCAAATCAAATGTTTTTAACTTGCGGGAAACCTCACGGATTGCGTTAATCTCCGCATGGCACGTTGGGTCATTTTTTTTGAGAACGGTGTTGCAGGCCACGGAAAGCGCGCAACCTTTATAAACAATGACTGCCCCGAACGGACCGCCGGCGGATCTTTTGATGCCTCGGCGCGCCGAGCAAAGGGCCAATTTCATCCATTTAGAACTAGGAATATGTCTCATAACATTTTCCTCATCAGGATAAATCCGCAACGGTTTTTTGGATCACCTTCAACACCTTGCTGTGAAAGGAACCGTTCGTCGCCAAAATACCCGGGTTATTCTTAAGGACTTCGCCGGTACCATAGTCAATGGGCTGACCGTTCAGGTCCGTCACCCGGCCTCCGGCTTCTTCGATCGCAAAAGCTCCGGGGGCAACATCCCAAATTTTCTCCCGATAGCCGGGGGTGCGTTGGGGTAAGGTTCTGAAAAAAATCTCCGCGCAACCTGCTGCGAGAACCACATGCTTAGCCTGGCTGTCCAGAGAAATCGTTTTTTTTTCGATCCCCAGTTCATTCCGAATCCACTCGTTTTTTTCGTTGTTCTTGTGATCGGGGTCGTAAGAATCCAGAATGCTCGCATCACGGAGTTGAGAGCATTGAGACACACTCAATTTTACCCAGTTTTCTTTGTCAAAAGACGCCGCCCAGCAACCTCTCCCCTTTTCGGCAAAAAGAATCAACCCTCTTCCCAGTGTCGGATAACTGGACAACTCAAGTTCTGGGCAACCGATCGCCGCAAGAGTAACTTGCCCCTCCCGAATGAGGGCAAGGGCAGTCGCATACTGCCTACCGTTGAGATATCCCTTGGTTCCGTCTATGGGATCCAGCACCCAGAATGTCCCCTGGGGGGCACCCCTGCCACGATCGATCCAATCGCAAATTTTCTCAGGGGTCACATCAGATATAAATTGCTGAACATAATGAGAGATCACCTTTAATCTTGAATCCCCTGAAACCTTTCTTAACTCATCGGCATTTTCTTCGGCCACAAGCTGACTATCGGGAAAATACCTCGTCAACATGGATCCTGCAAGAGCTTGAATCCCCATGTCAGCAATCGTGACGGGAGTGTGATCTTCTTTAATGTGGGACGCGTAGGAATTCTCACCCCTTATGCGGGAGGCAAACTTCGCAGCGGCACTGATTAATTCTACAGAAAAACGTGCTTCAGAAGAATTTAGGTCAGGTTTCACGCTTGAAAAATTCCTGAACTCTTCTCAAAAGCGCATCCACCGAAATAGGCTTGGGGATAAAATCATGTTTCCCAACCACGGGGTGCGCTGCAGCTTCTCGCGGCGTCATAAGGGATGTAAAAAAAATGATCGGAACCGAGCAGAGCTCCGGATCATTTCTGAGGGCGGCCGCAATATCGGTCCCATCCACATTGGGCATAACAATATCCAGCAAAAGAAGATCCGGTTTCCATTCCCGAATCATGTCAATCGCCTGTTCACCACGATGGCAAACCCCCACCTCAAATCCCCCCTTTTCACTCAATACCATCCTCGCAAGCCGGGGGAAATCCACTTCATCATCTACAATAAGAATGGACCGCTTTTTCATTATCGAGACACTCCTATGCTGTGCTTAGTTTGCATTTTACCATATCCAAGGCTTCTTTTTTGAAGCTATAATACGGTTTTATCAGGGAGACGGATATGTTTTTATTCGAAAAACTCGTGCTGGCACATTTGGTTGCCGACTTCATTCTTCAGTTTGAAGAATTGTATCAGCTTAAGGTCAGACATTTTCTAGGGCACCTTCTCCACGTTTTCATCCATGGGGCAGTCATGATCGTCCTCACCTTTCCCTACTTGGACAACCCGCTGATTCTTCTTTACGTTATATTTCTCGTCTTTGAGCACCTCTATCAGGATTTGATTAAATACCGTCTGACCCAAAAATTTCCACCCAAACAATTCGTTTACTATACACTGGATCAGATGCTCCACTTCGCCGTTCTCAGCCTGGTTTTGTTCTTTCCCATAGCAAGCGAAATCCGTCCTTTCCCGGGACCGATCCTTTTAAATAGGCTTTATCAGGATCCGATTATCACCCGTTTCTTTATTTTCTTCATATTACTTACTTTCGCTGCAAACTATACATTGAATTCGTTCTACCAGAGTTATGTAAAAGGCTCACGGCCATTACACTGGATCACATCTTCTGAAATGGCGATCACCATCCTCGAACGAAGCGTGATCGCATTGATCATGATTTTCGCTCCCAGCCTCCCTTGGATATTACTTTCCTTGATGGTCGGAACTCTCCGAATTCCCCTTAAAATTTTACGTCACTTTAAGGATTTCCTTATTAGTGCCGGATACACCCTAGCACTGACAACCGTTTTCCTGGCACTGACATGAAAAAGACCTCCCGCCCCAAAAAAAGAAATTTGGTCACAAAGCGTTGCCCAGCTGACAAGGTACGAAATCTCCAAAAAATTCTGGCCCTCAACAGCGTCCTGAATTCCACGCTTGAGCTGGATCCATTACTCGCCATCATCATGAAAACCTCAGCTGAAGTCATGAAAGCAGAGGTAGCCTCCCTGCTTTTGATTGATTCGGAAACCGAGGAGCTTGTCTTCCGTGTGGCATTAGGCGGCAAGGGTTCGTCCCTGGAAGAAAAATTTCGTGTCAAAATGGGAGAAGGCATTGCCGGATCAGTCGCCAAGAGTGGGAACCCTCTCATCGCGAATGATGTGCAGAACGATCCCCGTTTCGCAAAACGTTTTGATCAATCGACCGGATTCATCACGAAAGCAATCCTTTGCGTGCCTCTTAAAGCCAAGGACAAAATCATCGGGGTACTTCAGGCCATTAATCCCGTCGGCCGCAAAGGTTTTTGTTTATCTGACCTGGATCTTTTTGAAACCTTTGCGCACCAAGCGGCGGTCGCAATCGAAAATGCGAAGCTCCATGCCGAGATGGTCAAACAGGAAACCGCAAAACAGACATTAAAAATCGCTCATGAAATTCAGCAAAATTTTCTTCCGGATCTAAAAAACAGAAACTACGGATTGGACCTCTACGCTAAAAGTGTGCCCGCGTTCGATGTCGGAGGTGATTTTTATGATGTTGCCGTTCTCGATAATGATCGCCTGGGAATCATCCTGGGCGATGTATCAGGGAAAGGTGTCCCGGCTGCTCTGTATATGGTTAGAGCAATGTCAGAATATCGTTTTCTGGCTCCCTCCGCCAAAGATCCGGCTGAACTTCTTACGCGACTCAATAAAAAATTGTCCGAACAAAGTTTCTTCGGTATGTTCATCACTATGGTCTGCCTCATGGCGGATAAAACCACTGGCACAATCCAGTATGCATCCGCCGGACATCTCCCCATTTTGCTGAGGCACGCCGTAGACGGTACCACCGAGCTCCTCAAAGGAACTCAAAGTGTCCCTCTGGGACTCGTGCCGGACGCCCCGTTTTTTCTTAACACGATCAAGCTCGAAAAAGGTGATGCTCTTTTCCTTTATACGGACGGCGTTACGGAAGCACGAAACAGGCTCGGGAAAGAGTATACGATTGAAGGTCTGACTCGCCGCATTCAGGCGGGGGCCAAATCGGCGGAGGCTTATCTTGAACAAATCTTCGCAGACGTTCGTTTTTTTTCAGCCGGTGCAGACCAACACGACGACGTCACGGCACTTGCCTTAGTCATTTAATACCCAACAGAAATTTTTAGAAGCGGTCTCAAGCATTTACCGTTGGTATCGCATATCTACGCTAAATTTATTCTGGCTTTTTAAAAATGCGGGGAAATGTCAGGGTAAATTTTGTTCCAACACCCAGCTGACTTTCTACGGCCACTGTCCCTCGGTGCATATTCACCGTGCGAGAAACCACCAGTAGCCCCAGTCCCGTCCCCCGCTTCCCTTTCGTGGAAAAAAACGCTTCGAAAAGTCGGGCTCTCACTTCTTCTGGCATCCCCGCGCCATTATCTTGAACCGCAACTTCATATTTTTCTGAATCCACCAACCTCGCAAAAACTTTAATACAGGCGTCGGGCTTATTCTTAAAAGCTTCAAAGGCATTTTTAACGAGGTTAAGGATCGCTCGATAAAGAGACCGGCTATCTCCCTGCACCTCAGGAAAATCTTCTTCCGCAGAAAACTCCAGCTTTACCGAATACGCTTCTGCCCTTTCTGAAAGATCATTTTTTAATTCTTCGATCAGCACGGGGATGTTCACAGCTTCCGGTTCAAGCTGGTAGTCCTTACTCAGACTCGTAATCTCCCCAATAAAACCATCCATGTCCTTGAGGGTTTTCCCGAGCTTTTCAACCCCGTTAGTAAGAAATTTTTCGTTTTTCTCATAGATGCCCATCCGGATCATTTCGTCGGAAAATTTTGCAAGCTGAAGAATATTTTTAATTTCATGAACGAGCATTGCCATCGTCTGCCCGATGGCCGCGAGTCGTTCCATCTTGATGTTTTCTTCAAAAAGCAAAATGTTTTTGAGAGCTCCTGAAAATTCAGACACAAAATCAAACCCCACTTCCAATTCCTTCGAAGTAAAATCCTCATTCCGTTCAAAACACGCCAATCCAATGGACGTGTTGCGGGCAATCATGGGAAGAAAAAGCGTTCCTTTTTGGACAGAGGGCTTTCCTGTATCAAATGCCTGTTGAGCCGATTGTAATAGTTGGGGCGAAACCTCTTTGGGACTCAAAATCGCCCCTTCGAGCCACAGCTGTTTATCGGGACCTGCAAGAAAAAGGTAGGCCTTCTGCGAAGGGATAAACTGGATGACCGTTTGGAGAAAAAACTCAATCAGGACACTTTTGTCGGTTATGGCGTCATAGATCCGACCAATCTCGTGAATCGCCTTTTCAGGTCCCATACGAAAGAAGTTTAATCAATGCATTGTTGGATTGCAAGCACGCTCATCCGTTCGATCTAGATCCATAGATCTTATCAAACTCATTCTCAAGCCCATCTTCGCAAAGTCAGTCATTCATCATCCCGTACCATTGTCAAACCCCATTGAAAAATCTATCGACTTAATCTAACTTTGGTTTCTTCTTGTAAACACCGGTTTCCTGTTCAAAAGTATAGGCGGCACGAAAAAGGGTTGCTTCGTCAAAGAGCCGCGTCATTAGCTGAAGACCGATCGGCAATCCACCAGCCGTAAAACCACAGGGGACTGACATTGCCGGGATTCCAGCAAGATTGGCCGGTATGGTAAAAATATCGGATAGATACATAGCAATCGGGTCCTCAGTTTTTTCTCCTATTTTAAACGCTGGCGTGGGAGACGTCGGAGAAAGAATCACGTCAACTTCTTTGAAAGCCTTTTCGAAATCCTGCCGAATCAGGGTGCGAACTTTCTGCCCTTTCAGATAAAAAGCATCGTAATAACCCGCGGAGAGGACGAACGTCCCAAGCAAAATACGTCGCTTCGCCTCCTGGCCAAAACCGCGGTTACGAGTTTCAAAATACATCTCACGAAGATCCTTAGAAGGTATCCGGAATCCGTATTCGACCCCATCAAAACGTCCGAGATTGGAACTAGCCTCTGCCACGGCCACAATGTAATAAACCGCGACAGAATATTCCGTATGCGGAAGGGAAATCATCTTGATCTCTGCGCCAAGTTGCCTGTAAATTTCTCCCGCCTGACGTACGGCCTTTTCAACCTCGGGATCAATGCCCTCAATAAAATATTCTGTGGGCAATCCGATTCTGAGACCTTTGACCTGACGTCTGAGCGATTGAGTAAAATCCGGCACATCCTCAGGCGCTGATGTGGAATCTTTAAGATCATGTCCACTGATCACGTTCATCAAGATGGCCGCGTCCTCGACAGTTTTTGTAATGGGACCAATTTGATCAAAACTTGAGCCAAAGGCGATGAGCCCATAACGTGACACGCGGCCGTAGGTCGGCTTCACACCCACTACGCCGCACAGCGCGGCAGGTTGACGAATGGAACCTCCGGTGTCCGAACCAAGCGCCGCCACTGTCATGTCAGCCGCAACGGCCGCCGCAGATCCGCCGCTTGACCCACCGGAAACACGATCAAAATCCCATGGGTTACGGCAAGCCCCGCAGGCTGACGTCTCACACGAGGATCCAAACGCAAATTCGTCCATGTTGCACTGATGGAAAATGGTGGCCCCTGCTGATTTGAGTTTTTCAATCACCGTAGCATTATAAGGCGGGACATGTTTCGCTAGAATTTTTGAAGCGCAAGTTACTTCCCGGCCTTCTATACAAATATTGTCCTTGATGGAAATGGGGACACCTGCCAGGGGGGCTGGAGTGCCGGGGATCACCATCTTGTCTTGGAGCGGATCAAAACGTAAAAAAGCGTTGATCCTGGGGTTGAGAGATCCCGCACGTTTCTGAAAGGCATCCAGAACCGGCTGAACCCCATTCTTTTTTGAGAATTCAATCGCTTCTTTAAGGGTGAGTTTTGTCAGATCCATTTCGTCCTTCTCATCCCGGGCATTCCCGGGGTTTCAGTTGACTGCCCGATACCAAGCGCGAGTCCGGTCTCAATCTCGTTGCACAATTTTGGGAACTTTAAAAAAACGCCCCTCCACATATGGCGCATGCTCAATGGCCATTTCGGCGGCATTCGAAAGACTGGGGTCATCCTTCCGGCATACATTTTCCAGGTTGAGAACGTGACTTGTCGGCTCAATCTTTTTGGTATCAAGCTTGTCAAGTTTACTGACATAGCCCAGAATAGCCTCAAGATCTTTTTCAAGCTTGGGTTTTTCTTCGAGCGTAAGGTGAATCCTCGCAAGTTGCGAGATTTTATCAATATCGATGTTCATGTTGACTCCATTTCAAATTCATGAAAAACCGTTCCGGATCTTCCGCACTTACCGGGTTTTCTTAAAGCAACCCGATACAATCTTTTCGAACCACACTCAAACCTATAGAACATCTCGAGCGGTCTGGAGAACGATTCATTATTCAACATAATGCCCGAAGGCACAAAGAGTGTCAAATGGCACAGTTCCCATCGTTTAATTTATCGGTCTTTATTGTATCGATCTTTTAGAGCTGTCTGCATCAAACCGGAATTGCCGGTCGTAAAAATCAGACCCTGCCGCTCACGATATACTCCATCACCACATCTGCCTGCTTAGCGGCCGCGATACAAACCCGGGGGGCCACCGCAGGTGACTTTTCGACGTCCGACTTCAAATCACCCACAATCACAAGATTTTCCTTGATCCGATAAACGCGAATTTCGTCATTTGCCCCCACGCCTCCAATCCCCGAAGCCGCCACGAGCAACTTCCCGAGTGGTAAAAGCTCGGAGACAAAAAGACTTTTCATCTGGGGGCAATCCAGACATTCAACCATCACATCACAACCCGAAAAAATCCGACTGATGTTGGAAGAACCCAGTTTGACATCGAAAGAGTCTATCCGCAAATTTTTCGAAATCCTGAGAAGATTGATTTTAAGCGCCTCGACCTTTTTCATTCCAACCTGATCTTCAAAATAAGCCTGCCGATCCAGGTTAGCAACATCAACTTTATCAAAATCGGCTATCACGAAATCACGGAATCCAGCCCTCACCAACGCCACAGCACAATTCGATCCCAATCCTCCGGCACCGGCAATACCGATCTTCGCGCAAGCAATCTTCCGGAAACGATCCAGGCCAAGCTTGTCTAGAAGATTTTTATCAAAACCACTCTGTTTCATAACTGCATCCAGTCTTTTAGGACCGGCTGGTAGCCCTTGGCCACAAGCATCGCCTTGATCTCCTCAACATTTCGCTCATCCGCAATCTTAAACTGCGCAGCATCTTCTTCATCGTGACATGCAACCGTGTGCCCGCCCACTTCTGTGGTCGACCCTGCCGACATACGTGTCACCCCAAGCGGGATCAGATTTTCACGCAACTGGGAGGATTCGCGAGTCGAAAGAGTTATCCCAAGCCGGGGCAAGAACAGTCTCAGGGCCAGTATAATTTGAACAAGATCACGGTCGGACACTGGCTCAAACTCGCTAAAATCACCTTCATGAGGTCGAATGCGAGGAACAGAAGCGCTAATTTCTACATTCGGGAATCGATCCTGCAGATACCCGGCATGCATTCCAAGAAAAAAAGATTCCCGTCTCCAGTCACTTAACCCGAGCAAAGCCCCGATGTTAACGTTCCGGAACGCACCGCGAGCCGCTCGCTCCGGCGCTCCAAGTCGAAATTGAAAATCTTTTTTAGGCCCCGCCTTATGCACGCGGTCGTAAACGGTTTCATGATAAGTTTCCTGATAGATCGTAAGACCGTCAACACCTTCGGCCGCGAGTTCAGCATACTCCTTCTCGTTCAGGGCATAAACTTCCGCTGAGATAGAACTAAAATATTTTTTAAGAACTCTAACCGCCGACTTGATATAGGACAGCGGCGCATGAGTACGGGATCCCCCCGTCAGAATGAGGATGTGCTTCAGCCCTGTCGACGCGATATAAGCCGCTTCACGTTCAACTTCTTCCATGGTCAGAGTTTTTCGCGGGACATGATTTCGGGCGTTAAAACCACAATAAGAACACTGATTTTCACAAAAATTAGACAGATAAAGCGGTGTGTAAAGTTGAATGACCCTGCCGAATTGGCTCAACGTGATTTCATGGGCCTTGCGAGCCATCAGCTCAAGGTCATCCGATGCTTTGGGAGACAGAAGAGTCAGAAGTCTTTCCGGCGAGCGAGCTTCTGATTCAACCGCCCGAATAACAGATTCCCTAGAAATCTGGTGAGCATCAAAATTCCGGAGACAAACCTCGCTTTTTTGAAGAGTTCTATAAAAAGTCATAATTTTTTACAATTAAAGGTGGAGATTCCTGTTTATTTTTCGTCAATCAAAAAACCAGTAAGAGGCGAGGAAGCGACTCCCGACAGTCCGCCCTTTCCCGGTATCCCGGCCCAATAGGCACGACGCCCAGCCATCACAGCATCTCTGAAAGCTAAAGCCATTTGCACCGGATTTTCCGAAATGGCAACTGCAGTATTCACTAAAACTGCCGCACATCCCATTTCCATACATTCGCATGCCTGCGACGGACTGCCGATCCCTGCATCGACAATAACGGGTATTTTAATCTCACGGACCATAATCTCGACAAGTTCGCGGGTTTTGATACCGCGATTACTTCCGATCGGAGCACCTAGCGGCATCACGGCAGCCGCCCCGGCATCTTCCATACGACGTGCCACAGAAAGATCCGGGCTCATATAGGGAAGAACCACGAACCCTTCTTTGACAAGAACTTCAACCGCCTTCAGAGTTTCAAGATTTTCCGGCAAAAGATATTTGTTATCCTGCACCACCTCAATTTTAATCCAGTTCCCCGCTCCCCCGGCCTTGGCAAGACGGGCAATTCGGATCGCCTCGTCAGCATTACGGGCTCCGGAAGTATTGGTCATGAGACTACATTTCGGGGGAATAAAATCCAAAATATTGTCCGCCTGAGAACCAGGATCGACACGCCGAAGGGCTACGGTAACAATATCCGAACCCGATTCTTCGATCGCCCTTTTCATAACAGCGTAGTTTGCGAATTTTCCGGTCCCAAGCAAAAGACGACTCTGAAATTCACGTCCCCCCACTCTAAACAGATCTTCCATTTCATCCTCCTCCGACAAAACTGATAATTTCAAGTGTATCCTTCTCGGTAAGACGTACCGAACTCCAGGACGAGCGCGGCACAATCACCCCATTATATTCAATCACAACCCGGTCAAGTTGAAGACCCTTCCCCAAAACAAGCTCCTTGAGACTGAGCGGTTGATCAATCTGCTCTTCCTTGCCATTAACTCTGATAAGCATGAGTATGTTCCTTGGTGTGTCATCACGGGGAAACTTATAAACCTGAAAGACAAGTTGATTATAGCGGGAATGGCCCTGTGGCACAACCGGCTTGGAAATAGCCGGCACACTTATTCAGGAAACAGGTCTGAAATAATTTCCAAAAGCTGTTCGACGTGGGGTTTGTGAATCACTCCGGTAGCTCCGGATTCCCTGGCCATATTGTCTAATTTTCCATCTTGGGAAGCCGTGAAAAGGAAGACGGGAATATCTTTAGTTTCCTGAAGAGCTTTGAGCCGTCGACAGGTCTCAAATCCGTCGAGATCCGGCATAATCACATCCAGGAGGATAATGTCGGGATTCCACGCTTGGGCTTTCGTAATCGCTTCTAACCCGCTGGAGGCAGTCTCAACGGTAAAACCCCGCGTTTCCAGACGGGTTTTCATAAGTTTTAACACCACCGGCTCATCGTCAACAAAAATTACTTTTTTGCTCATCATCCATTACAACCCTTCCTAAGCTCAACCTTTCATCAATGCTAAATTCCCGCTCTTATTAAAAAGACTAGAGTCGGTTTCACCCGTATTTCCAGCTTCTTGTTTATTCAGGGGGCGATCAATAAAAAAATGGGCTTATGAAACCGCTTCTATATCGCTTTTTCATCTTTTTCAACACAAGTGCGATTACGACCTTGCGTTTTAGCCCTGTAGAGCGCTTCGTCAGCACGGTGAACCATTAAATCGGGAACCGTTTCAGTCGCCCCCAAGGTCGCAACCCCCAAGCTAAGCGTAAAAGGGATTTCCTTCCCTTCGAATACAAAGACCTCTTGTTCAACCCGCTTGCGAAGTTTCTCCCCAAAATTAAAAGCGGCATCAAGCAAGGAACAGTTCCTGATCAAAATGATAAATTCCTCCCCGCCGTAACGCCCGAGAGAGTAGGGCTCCTTCTTTTTCTTGGTATCCTCCGGGAACACTTCCCTCATCAGTTGGGCAAGTCTTTTCAATACAGCGTCCCCGGCAACGTGGCCGAAAGTATCATTAACTTTTTTGAAGAAATCAATGTCAAACAAGATCACAGACAACTCTGTCTTTTTCTTGTGGGATTCGATGACCGCATCATTAAGTAACATCCGGAAGTGGCGAATGACGTAAAGACCGGTAAGCCCGTCGCGGGTCGCGAGTGTAAAAAGACGCTCCTGCTCCTTCTTTCCGATAGTTAACGTGAAGACAACGGAAGTAACAAATAGGGAAAAAATCAACAATAACGGGTTCAGTGCGAAGAACCAGACTCCTTGGGTTGAAAACATGACAAAAGCGAAAAGAATCCAGACAAACCCCCAGGCAAGCCCCATGATCAGTGAAAGAATCTGCTTAGAAAAAATAAAAATGAGCGAAGCAAAAAAACCAACCAGCAAAAGACTGATCAGGTTCGCCTTCTTGGAAGCCGGATAAACAAACTGGTTAGTAAGAATACTGTTAAGGATATTGGTCTGAACACCCACAGCAGGGTAAACCTCTTCGAGAGGATTCGCTTTGATATCCGTCAGTCCGACCGCAGTCAGCCCGATCACGCAGATTTTCCCCTTGATGCGGTCGGGGGTAATAAGCGGTGTTTCGCCCGACTTTAAAGCGGCATAACTTTTAATGAGGTCAATAAATGAAATATGATTAAATGTATCTCTCCATTTACCGGCCCAGTTAATCATCATATTTCCATCCGAATCCGTCGGAAAAGGCAACTTTTTCGGATGAGGCATCGACTTCCCAAGTGCGTCATAGGCTACCCGCAAAGCAATATAGGGTTGGATTTCATTGTTGTATTCCAGATAAGGGGTAATTCGCCGAAGTGTCCCGTCAGAATCCGGCACGACATTCACATGCCCCGTTCCTTTACTCAACATTTTAAATTCGGGCAAAGAATGGATCCACTCCCTTTGATCGTTGAAGGTCTCCAGAGCAGAAGGCAAATAAACCAGGCCTGATTCCTTCAGAGATTCGGCTAAAGATTCATCATCAAAGCTGGTGCTGGGTTCACTGAATATGACATCGAAGACAACGGCCCGAGCCCCCCACTCATGAAGAATATGGGTCAGTGCCGCGTGGTTGTGACGGGGCCATGGCCATCGCCCGATCACCTGGAGGCTATCTTCAGCCATATCAATATGCGTAATCGCGGCATGCTGCGTGATCGGTGGACGCTGACGGTAAAACAAGTCAAGAAATACATACTCCAGCCGCTGGAGTAGCCGGGAATCCATCATCATCATATGCCCCGCAATGATCGCTAGGCAAACCAGGAAATGAATCAAGTGAAGTCGGAAAGTGGTGCTGAGGTAAAAATGTATTTGCCTCTGCTTGCGACGGAAAAAATTTTCCGGTTTCAGCACCAGCCCCGAAGGAGGATTTTTTATCATATTAACGCTCTTGATCCTTTTTAAAAATTATCTCTCGTCTTTCCCTGCTCATAAGTTTCGGAAATCCTGGCCGAATCTTTACCCGCTGAGACACATTGCTGGGCAATCTCACAATGGGGACAATCCGGCCGGCGCGCAGGGCATCGCACCCGTCCATGGTGAATGAGCAAACTTGAGAAGAGTGTCCAGTCTTTCCGGGAAACAATCTTCATCAAATCAAATTCGATTTTTACCGGATCTGTGTGGCGAGTGAAACCCAGCAAACGGTTCAGCCGGATCATGTGCGTGTCCACCGAAATCCCCGGGATCCCAAAGGCATTTCCGAGCACCACATTCGCCGTTTTCCGTCCCACGCCGGGAATCGTCACAAGCGATTCCATCGTCCTCGGAACCTCCCCCTTAAATTTCACCAAAATCACCCGGGCGGCTTTTATAATATTTTTTGCCTTATTTCTATAAAATCCGGTGGAGCGAATGATGGATTCAAGCTGATCCGTCTGGGCTCCGGCATAATCTGGAATCTTAGGATATCTTTTAAAAAGAAGCGGGGTAACTTTATTGACTTGCTTGTCGGTACACTGGGCTGAAAGGATGGTCGCCACCAAAAGTTCCCAAGGATTCGAAAAGTGAAGTGCACACCGGATGTCAGGGTACGTTTTCCCGAGTCTCCGGACAATGCTGGAAGCCCGGATTCTTTTCTTTTCTAAGGTCTCTTTCATGGGAGAAAATATCAACAAATCCTCTGAAAGGTATAGGTTGTGATCCAAGAGAAGTGATCAAGTTAGATTATTTTTGAATTGTCACAACTCCTGGGCCTCACAAGGACTTGCCTACCGGGGACCGCCAAATCGCTTTTTGCCCCGAAAACCACCGTCCTGACGATGGAAAGGTCTTCCGGAATTCCCTCTCGGACGTTCAAAAGAATTTCCCCGGTCATCACGACGTCCCTGGTTGAATCCCCCACCCTGATCATGAGAGCGGAAACCGCCCTCGCGTGGGCCACGATTGAAAGGACGGCGAAACGGCTTCCGGTGTTCCGAAAAACGCGGTCTCTCGGTTGAGGAACTAGAAGGCTTGGCCAGCAGTGTATCGATCTTTTTTTCCAGAAAACCCAGTTGTTGCTGGATTCTTTTCAGTAACCCCAAAACATCCGTTTCCTCTTCTAATTCTATATCTTCATTTTCGGTTTCGTGTTCTTTAGTCATCGTAACTCCTTTAAAGTGAAAAGTTAAAAAAGCGCTCACGCACACATTGTATCTTTTAAAAATTTCATCGAACCCTGGTAAGGGCCAAAATCACTGAAATCGTCAATCCCTCAAATTAAAATTCTTAAACTTGAGCAGGCAGTATATACGTATTTCGTCCAAAAAGGTCATTTTTATGTGAATTCTCTCGACGGGGATACCACACCTCCGCACCACGCGAGCTTTTGGCTTAACCTAGCCCGGGCAATCGAACTGGCATGTTACAAATACTGGCCCACTAAAAAGCAGTTCCCGTTAATATTTTTTCAAAAGTATCCGGAAGCTCCGAGCACAATTCAATCTCCTTGCCTGTCGCGGGATGAACAAACGCAAGATAATAGGAATGCAAAGCAATCCGTTTTACGGGGTCCATCTTTGCGCCGTACTGTTTGTCACCCACAATCGGATTCCCCATATCCGAAAGTTGCACACGGATCTGATGCTTCCGTCCCGTCCCAAGTTCCACCTCAAGAAGAGAAGCATTCTGCGTCCCCCGCAAAAAACGATAATGCGTCACCGAAAATTTCGCGTTCTCGGATTGGGACGTACTGTATACTTTTAAAAACTTGTTTTCCCGAAGATAGCTTTTCAGAGTACCCTCCTTTGGGGAAGGGATCCCTTCCACGACCGCGTAATAACGTTTCGTCACATCCTGCCAGTTCGTCTGAAGCTGTTCCTTGATCCCCGCTGTTTTTGCAAATACAAGAAGTCCCGAAACTTCTTTATCAAGCCGATGTACCAAAAAGATTTGTTTCCCATACACTTTGAGCTGATCTGTACTCCGACACACATGATCGTTCGCGGCAAAAAAAGCAGTCCGGTTAGCAACTTTATCCGTAGAGATCGTCAAAAGTCCCGCAGGTTTATGAATGACAAGCAACCAGTCATCCTCATAAATAATTTGGATCCCAAATTTCAAGGATCCCTTCGTTTCTAATTCCTTTTGCGAAAGAATTTGAACGGTATCTCCGGGCTTTAGCGGAAAATTAAACTGTTTTTCCATGATCCCGTTAACCCACACAGATCCAAACTTTAAATACTGCCGCACCTTGGTGCGTTTGGTATCGGAGAGAAGACTAAAAAGAGTCTCAAGCAGAGCCCCGCTATTTACAATTTTAAGTTCTCTCATGCTCGGCCTTTGGTTCGCCCGCGCCAAAAAGTTTTTTTACAAATCGCCACAAAAACCGGATCAGAAGAACCGCTAAAAAAAGAATACCAACCATGATTAATACTGCAATGACCGGATGCTGGATAAAGAACCAGAACATACCGACGACGACCCCTTGTTCGACCGTGCTAGCGGCAATATTCGAAAAAGGCTCCGGCGAAGTATTGATCGCGAGGCGTCCTGCCGCTTTCGCCGTGTGCATATTCAGCGTTACCGTACCGGCAAGCATCGCATAGGCCGTCTGGATAGCAGGCCCATGCTCGGACCCTGCCAGATAGCCAATCCCGAATCCCCCGAGAGGTCGTATCACGGTATGCACTGAATCCCAGATGGAGTCAACCCAAGGGACTTTGTCCGCAATAAATTCGATGGAAAAGACAATAAAGGCCAGACTAAAAATCATCGGATTTGAAAAAATGCTTAGTTCCCCCGGGAGTGAGATCCAACCAAAATAACCGCACAACCCGAGAAGTCCCACCGAAAGATACAAGCTGATCCCCGCAGCCCATGCACCAAGAATCAGGACCAGCCATTCCTTCGGAGCACTTGTCAAAAATTTCTGTAAGGAATCAATAACGGGGGCGAAGGACGGCATCAGTAATTGAAAAGATCGCGGTGGGCAAATCTTTCCCCTCCAGGGGTCACCGCATGAAGTGCATTCAAAATCTTGGTTTTTATATGAGGGGTCAGACGTCTTCCCCTGCGCCCTTTTTGAACCATCTTATGGGTGATTTGTTCTTTGGATGCCTCAACGAGATCATGATTGGAAAGATGAAGACGGATCATGATCGCATCGAGCGGTTGTATTCCAAATTCTTCTGCCATGGGACCTCGCTCGGGGTCAGGCTTTCAGTTCCTTGCTGACCGCCGCAAGAAATTCTTTGTTCGTTGGAAATTTACGAAGTTGCGTGATTAAAGCCTGGATAGATTCCATCGGCTTCAACCCCGCCAATGCACCACGCATCCTTCGGACCGGCTCAAGTTCTTCCGATCCCAAAAGAAGTTCTTCTTTTCGCGTCCCGCTTTTCGAAAGGTCCACCGCCGGGTAAATCCTCTGGTTTGAAATCTCGCGGGAAAGATAGATCTCCATATTGCCCGTACCCTTAAACTCTTCAAAAATATACTGATCCATACGGCTTCCAGTATCAACAAGGATCGTTGCAAGAATCGTAAGTGATCCGCCATGTTCAATCTTTCGTGCCGAACCAAAAATCCGGCGGGGAACCTCAAGTGCGCGCGAATCCACACCACCCGAAAGAGTCCGCCCGCTCGAAAGCCGTTCCGCGTTATGCACCCGCGCCAACCTCGTAAGGGAGTCAACAAGCACCATAACATTCGCACCCTCCAAAACTTCACGATAGACCTGTTTCATCAGGGTGTCCGCCGTTGCAATATGGTGATCATAGGATTCGTCAGAGGATGACCACCTCACCTCAGCCTTGACACTCCTTCTGAAATCGGTCACTTCTTCGGGGCGTTCATCAATCAGCAAACAATAGATTTTTATCTCAGGATGACTTTGGGACACAGACTGACAGAGATGCTTCAGAAAAGTGGTTTTCCCTGATCCGGGAGGAGCTACAATCAGTCCCCTCTGCCCCATCCCGATCGGCGAGACAAGATCCATCACCCGCATGGTCATCTCTTGGGAGCCATCCTCCAGCCGAATCCGGGGAGAAGGATCAATCGCAATACTCGCCCTGAATTGCCTCGCCACCTCATCCTCTTGATTTGAGCGATGCCCCCCATGCGCTCCCGAGTCCACGCCCCCGGCTCGTCCATATCGCCGGGAAAGATCCGGCCGCCTTGGGCCGTAACTGGGACCACGATTCGACCGTGAATTTTTGTGGTGATTAAAATGCCTCATGTTTTCAATTTATCCAATTTGGACTGAAGCGAACACCACTCATCTTCAGCTTTTTCGATTCCGATCTGCGCCGCTTTGAGGCGCAGGTTTCGCTCCTTTGAAAAATGAAGAGGATTAGCTGCCATTTCCTTGAGTAACTTGTCACGCTCTTCCGTAAAGTGTTTCATGCGCCCTTCCGCTTTCGTCATAGCCTTCTTAAGTTTTTTAACCTCTTCGTTTGTCTTCCCTTTCGGAGACTGGCCGCCCACCCAATCCTTCGAGGATACAGACAAATGTTTTGAAGCCGCCGGAACTTCCGCTATCTCCTCAGCGGGGTCTTCACGTTCTCCCCGCGCAATCTGTTCACGAAAATAAACATAATCTTCGTAACTTCCGGGATAACGCAACACCCGTCCTCGTTTCACCTCAAGGATCTTGTCCGCAACGATATTCACAAACGTGCGATCGTGGCTGATGAACACAACAGTCCCGTTGAACCTCCTCAGGGCCTGGGCAAGCGCCTCGACCGTTTCAAAATCAAGATGGTTGGTCGGCTCGTCAAGAAGAATGACGTGGCTTTTGGAAAGAAGCAATCCTGCCAGCACAAGCCTTGCCCGTTCGCCACCACTCAACACTTTGACTTTTTTCTTAACATCATCCCCTTTAAAAAGAAAACAGCCCGCCATATTCAGAATATCCTGGCTGGTCACTTCCTCAGCACTTTCACGCAAAAGGTGGGTATAAATATCATCTTCCGGATCCAGGGTGGAGAAAACATGCTGTGCGTAGAATGCGGTCTTAAGACCTGTTCCCCAGCGAAAACTTCCACGTTTGGGGGCAAGATCTCCTGACATGGTTCTGAGCAGAGTCGTTTTGCCTTCCCCGTTATCCCCGAGCACCGCAACACGACACCCACGTTCAATTTCAAATTCGATACTACTCGCAACATCTTTTTCCGGATATCCGATCGTCAGGCCTTCACACGAAAAGGCAATGCCGGCCTTCGATTCGACGGCGGGGATGGGGATTTTGACATGGCTCATGGGATGCGCGATCTCAATCGTCTTGAGTTTAGAAAGCTGTTTCATTTTGGACTGAGCTCGAGAAGCCGTGGAAGCTTTCGCACGGAAACGGTCGATAAAAGCCTGGAGCTGTTCACGTTTTTTCTCCACGCCCCTGTTGTGCGATGCAATCTGGGCGGCCTGCACTTCCTTAAATTCAAAATATTCTTCAATGTCACCTGGGTAAAGCGTAAGCTCGCCGCCTTCCACTTCAAGGGTGTGATCACATGTCCGCTTCAGAAATTCGCGATCATGGGAGACCACCAGAAACCCTCCGCGAAAATCCAGAAGAAAATTCTCGAGTAGAATAAGTGTGTTCAAATCGAGATAATTGCTGGGCTCATCAAGGATCAAAAAATTAGGATTCCCGAGAAGCATGGCAGAAAGCTTCACACGGGTCTGATAGCCGCCCGGGAGACTGCGGACGGGGAATTCTAGCATCTCATTGGTAATATTGAACCGTGCTGATACCTGCCCGCATTCCCAATGTTCACTTCCGGTGGTTCGCATGAGGAAATCAACCACCGTTTCCTCGGGGCCAAAAGAATCGTGTTGCTCCAGATAACTGAGCCTTAAGGCGGAATTTTTTACAACGGTGCCGCTATCGGCCGTCTCATGCCCGGTAATGATTCGACAAAGGGTCGATTTACCGGCACCGTTTCTGCCAATCACACCAATCTTTTGATCATCCCCGAAGGCCGCGGAAGCATCCTCAAGAATGACCGATGCCCCGTACGCTTTACAGACCGCGTTGATCTGGAGGAGAACTGTCATGAACTGGTTATGCCCTTGAAAGGAGAATTTCAGCGACCGCGGCTGCGTCAATCGTACCGTGTTCGCCAAAAAACGCCTTGCGTTCCTTGAGCCGGGCGCCAATCTTCGCGGCAGCCTCTTCAGCAGAAATCTTGTAATGCCCCAACCGGGTCGGCATCTGCAGGGAGTGGAAAAATTCTTCGGTTTTCACAATAGCTTCTTCAGCAGTACGAATTCCCCAAACGCGCCCGGCGTATTGTTCCAGCTTCTTTTGTTTAGCCTTGACTTGATGCCTCCAGACCCCGGGAAGTACGATGGCTAGCGTTTCCGCGTGATCCAGTCCGTAGAATGCCGTCAATTCATGCCCGATCATGTGGGTGGACCAGTCCTGAGGCGCGCCGCAACTAATCAAATGGTTCAGGGCAAGAGTTGCCGACCACATAAAAGTAGCCCGGGCCTCATACTGAACCGGTTTTTTCAGTGCCGCAGGAGCTATCTCAATCAGGGTTTGAAGTAAAGACTCCGCCAGCCTGTCCTGGAGAGGCACCTTTGCAGGGTATGTCATGTATTGTTCCATCACATGCACAAAGGCATCGACAATTCCGTTCCTTACATACTTCGCTGGAAGTGAATAGGTTGTTTCGGGATCCAGAACCGAAAAAACCGGATAAACCTTCGAGGAATAGAACGGGAGTTTCTCATGGGTCGATCCCCTTGAAATCACGGAATTACCGTTGGATTCGGATCCGGTCGCCGGAAGAGTCAATATCGTTCCTATCGGGAGCGCCATTTGCACATTCGAACCACCCTCTTTCAGGATCGCCCAGGGATCTTTCCCTTTGAACGGAACGGCCGCCGCGATAAATTTCGCAGCATCAATGACGGATCCTCCGCCCACAGCGAGGATAAAACCGATTTTTTCTTTCCTGACAATTTCAACCGCCTTAAGACAAGTTTCGTAGAGAGGGTTCGGTTCCACACCCGAAAATTCAATAACCTTCCGTCCTTTTAAGGAATTGCGTACCTGCTCATAAACACCGTTTTTTTTAATGGAACCGCCGCCATAAAGAAAGAGAACTTTCAGAGAATCCGGAATCCGTCCTTTCAGCTCCGGGATCATGCCTTTCCCAAAAAGAATTTCCGTAGGATTCTTGTAAGTAAAATTGTTCATCAATCACTCCTTCAGCCAATATGAACGCGATCTATTCAATGGACGCGACGGCCCTCCCCAAGCGGCAAAGGGTCAACTTAGAGATCCCGTTCGGTTCTGTTCGGTTCGGTTCTTCAATGTGGGAAATTTTACGGCTAGATTTAAACGTAGATAAAAAACGGGTTGTCCCTTTCCGGAACAACCCGTTTTCGATCAATACTTATAGTGTTCGGGCTTGTAGGGACCTGCCAGGGGCACGCCAATATAATCGGCCTGCTTCCTTGTTAGTTGAGTCAACTTCGCCCCGAGTTTGTCCAGATGAAGCCGAGCCACCTCTTCGTCCAATTTCTTTTCCAGGCGATAGACGCCGGGTTCACGGCGGTTACGGACAAGGTCAATCTGCGCCAGAGTCTGGTTTGTGAAGGAATTTGACATCACAAAACTAGGATGCCCCGTCGCACACCCAAGATTGACAAGACGCCCTTGAGCCAGCAAGATGATCGAGTGGCCGTCTGGAAATACATATTTGTCGACCTGCGGCTTAATATTGACCCTTTTAATTCGAGGCCATTTTTCAAGCTGACCAACCTGAATTTCGTTATCAAAATGTCCAATATTGCAGACAATCGACTCGTCTTTCATTTTGGACATGTGCTCGGCCGTAATGACATCCACATTACCCGTGGTCGTCACAAAAATGTCCGCGAGGCCCAGGACGTCTTCAAGTCGTGCCACCTGAAAACCCGCCATCGCCGCCTGCAGAGCACAAATCGGATCAATCTCCGTTACGATCACTCTTGCCTTTAATGCGGCCATGGACTGCGCACTTCCTTTTCCCACATCACCATACCCACAGATCACGACTACCTTTCCGGCGACCATCACGTCCGTCGCACGCTTAATTCCATCCGCTAAGGATTCGCGGCAACCGTAAAGGTTGTCGAACTTGGATTTTGTAACAGAGTCATTAACGTTGATCGCGGGAACAAGGAGTTTTCTTTCTTCGTGCATCTTATAGAGACGATGAACACCTGTGGTCGTCTCCTCCGAGACACCTTCCCACTCCTTCACCACCCCGTACCATTTTTTGGGATTAGCTTTAAGGTTTTGCCTCAGGATTTTATAAAGCTCTACTTCATCCTGCGTTTCAACCTTCTTATCAAGCAATTTCGGATTTTGCTCAGACTCATATCCCAGGTGAACCATCAAGGTTGCGTCGCCCCCGTCATCCACAATCAGGTTCGGCCCTTTACCGCCCGGGAAGGTCAGCGCCTGAATCGTGCACCACCAGTATTCCGCAAGAGTTTCACCCTTCCAGGCAAACACCGGGATCCCACGTGTTGCAATCGCGGCCGCCGCATGATCCTGGGTGGAAAAAATATTACAAGAGCACCACCGGACGTCAGCCCCGAGTTCCACGAGAGTCTCAATCAAAACGGCGGTCTGGATCGTCATATGAAGACTCCCCATAATCCGTTTCCCTTTGAGCGGTTTTTCAGGCCCGTATTTCCTGCGGGTCGCCATCAAACCCGGCATTTCCTTCTCAGCCATTTCGATTTCTTTACGGCCCCAATCCGCCAGAGAAAGATCTGCCACCTTAAAATCTTTTATTTTTCCTGATACTTTTTTCTTTTTCATTTTTTTACCTTTGGTCGGGTTGTAATTAACAGGACATTGCCCCTTTGCAACAGGAACACCCCTCTTTAAGCTTCAAGACTTTCCGAAGGGCATCAACCTTGTCGGTTTTCTCCCAGGTAAATCCGGCCTCGGAGCGTCCGAAATGGCCGTAGGCGGCCGTCTTGTTATAGATCGGACGAAGAAGATCAAGTGTTTTGATAATGCCTCTCGGTGTAAAGTCAAAAACTTTTTGCACAGCATCCACGATCGCTTCCTCGCTGACCCGGCTGGTCCCAAAAGTGTCGACTCGGATCGAAACAGGTTTGGCTACACCAATCGCATAGGAAACCTGTATTTCGCAACTTCCGGCAAGACCTGCCGCCACAATATTCTTTGCCACATACCGCGCAAAATAAGCGGCAGAGCGGTCAACTTTGGACGGATCTTTTCCGCTAAAAGCACCGCCTCCGTGACGGCCCATACCTCCGTAGGTGTCCACGATAATCTTGCGGCCCGTAAGCCCCGTATCACCGTGCGGTCCACCCACTTCAAAACGTCCGGTAGGGTTGATGTAAATTTTGGTCTTTGAATCCAGCAATTCGGCTGGGATCACTTTCTTGATCACTTTTTCGGTCAAGTCCTTCTGGATGGTGGGAAGATCCACGTCTCCGTCATGCTGGGAGGAAAGCACCACAGCCTCCACACGAACTGGTTTTTCATTTTTGTATTCAATAGTGACCTGGCTTTTTGAATCAGGCCGGAGATACTTAATCTTTCCGGATTTCCGAACCGCCGCAAGATAGCGAACCAGCTTCTGCGCCATCATGATCGGAAGCGGCATCAGTTCTTTCGTTTCATCCGTTGCATAGCCAAACATCATACCCTGATCGCCAGCACCACCAGTGTCCACTCCCATCGCAATATCCGGAGATTGCGTATGAAGGGCAACATCAATTTTACAGGTTTTGTAATCAAATCCGATCGTGGAATCCACATACCCAATCTTTCTGATGACATGACGGGCCACTTTTTCAGCGTCCACTTTCCCCTTACTTGTAATTTCACCGGCAATCGTCAACCGATCCGTGGTAGCCAAACATTCGCAGGCAACACGGGAACTCGGGTCCTGTGCTAAATAAGCATCGAGAATAGCGTCCGAAACCTGGTCACAAACCTTATCCGGATGTCCCTCAGAGACCGATTCGGAAGTGAAGAAATAATTCCCTTTTTTCATTTTGTTACTCCTTCTTAATTGAGTTGATGCCCCCAGAATGAATTTTCTGCGGGATCTTAATTGACGATGTCGTTCGCTTTCTGGTAGGAGGCGAGATCACCGATATCCAGCCATTTCCCCTCCAGGGGAAACGCGTAAAGGCCCGATTTCTCGGCGAGCCACCGCATATAATGCCCAGGCTGGTCCGTATTATGACCTCCCTTAATATAAGTGTCAAGAAGCCCCCAGATTTCCTTCGGGAGCCAATAGATACCGCTAGAAGCGAGTGTCGTCTTGGGTTCCTCAGGTTTTTCTTGAAACTCAACGATCTTCCCGTCCTCCCGGGTTCTCACCAATCCGTAACGTCTCGCAAGTTCTTTATCTTTTACATCATAAACAGCTATCACCCCGTGAGGCCGAACCTTGTTTCCGTATTCCATAAAAGAACCCAGATCAAAATCGAAAAAATTGTCCCCCGCAATGACCATAAGATCGTCCGGCTCAAGATTTCTCGTGCGGATCACAAACGCGAGATCCCCGATCGCACCCAGCCGAGTCTCGTTGTTGGAGGTGTGGTCATTCACCACATCAACAGGCCAAGGGTATTGGGCATGCTTCGCCCAGGCTTCAAAATGCTCCGCAAATTTTTCATTGCTAACGAGATGGACAGATTCAACCCCTCCCATTTTCGAAACCCGCTCGAGGATCCACTCAAGAATAGGTCGTCCGCCAACGGGCAGAAGAGGTTTCGGTTGATTCTCGGTCAACGGATAGAGTCGGGTGGCATATCCTGCGCAAAGCAAAACAACTTTCATATTCTTTTTTAACCTCGCATCAGCACTTCAAAATATTTATGGAGTTGCCGCAAATTATTTCATCCGCGATCCACCTGCAACAGTCCCACGGTCTACGTTCTAAACAGAGTGGACTGCTTTTTTAATCCGATCAATAACGCATATCGCCATGGGATCAATCTTGTAGAGATTCGCGAGTTCACAGCTCGCCCAGTCTCCCAGCATGACCATAGAAAAAATTCTCCCAAGAACACCGCTACCAGAAGCCTTGATCTCAATGGCCTCAGCACCATGTTCGCGAATGGCATGCATCGCGACTTTTTTCTTTTTCCTTAGCCAATCCGGTTCATTCTTGTCCGCAAGAAAAATGGCCACCGAACGATTCACCTTAAACCTGGGAAAGATCCACCCTTCCACCTCATGATGAAACATTTCAGGCAAAGCCTCGCAGGAAACAAGAGTTTTTGCATTTTCCGCAAATTGGGTACGCCAACGCAACGCAACCGGCTGCATCAGACCTCCGCCATAGACTACAATATTTTTCTGGAAAAGTTTTTTGGCCAGTATCTTTGCCTGACCCTTGGGATACTGTGCTGTCAGACGGATCACTTCCCGAATTTCTTGCGCGGTCACGGAAAACCACCGATAGCGTATAAAAAGGAAAAGAAGCGCAAACGTTCCGTACCCAATCGCAAATCTCGGCGGATATCCCTGGGGAAGTCTGAAAAAGGGGATCTTTCGCTGAATCGCTTCTTCGGCCAGCCGCCCCCCCGAAGCCACCAAGAGAAAATGAGCCTTCCTCGCAACGGCCTGTTTAAAAATAGATTCGACCTCATGGGTATTCCCCGAATAACTTGAGAGGATGACAATCGTTTTAGAGTCAACCCACTGAGGAAGACGAGCCGTCCGGTTCACCGTCCAGTGGATTCGCGACCGGCTCTGTGCAATCGTCCCCAGAATATCGCCGCTGATCGCCGAGCCACCCATCCCGCAAAAAAGCACTTTGGCCGGGCGCTTGACGAAGGTGTCAGGCAGTTTGACTCCGGACGCAATACTTTTGGCCTTCCTGATTTGATTGGAAAGATCTTTAAGATAAATTTCCATGCTTTTGATTATTCTTCCGCCAGGTCCCTGCAAATATCCTTGAGTTTTTCATTGAGAAATTGATCGATTTCTCTCCCAGTCGGCAGACTGAGCGCTTTTTGAGCAATCTCCCGAGCATCAGAATATTTGATCGAACGAATAGCTTTTTTGATCTTGGGCAACACAACGGGGCTCGCGCTAATCTCATCAATCCCGAGGCCAAGAAGAAGGATCGCGATTTTAGGATCCGCGGACATCTCTCCGCAACTTCCGACCCAGATTTTGCTACGATGACCATTGTTAATAGTCATTTCAATAAGTCGCAGAATAGCCGGATGCGTAGGCTCATACAAGTAAGCAATCTTTTCGTTCATGCGGTCGATCGCAAGAACATATTGAATAAGGTCATTCGTCCCAAGGGAGAAAAAATTAACTTCTTGAGCAAGGACATCGCTCGCAAGAGCCGCGGACGGAATTTCGATCATGGCGCCAACTTCAATCTGTCTGTTAAACGGCTTTCCTTCCCGTTCCAGTTCCGCCATCGACAGATCCAACAGCTCCCTGGACTCCCGAATTTCATAAACACTCGAAATCATCGGATACATGATCTTGACATTCCCGTGAGCACTTGCACGGAGAATGGCCCGTATTTGAGTCTTAAAAATATCCTTCCGCGTCAGACAGAAACGTATCGCACGCCACCCAAGATAGGGGTTCATTTCGTGGGGGATTTCAAGGGTTGAAGCAAATTTGTCGCCGCCCAAATCCAATGTGCGAATAATCACGGCACGGGGGCTGATCGTCTCCGCCACTTTCCGGTAAGCCTCATATTGTTCTTCTTCGGTCGGGAGTGCGGTCCGGTTCATGTAAAGATATTCTGTCCGGTAAAGCCCCACCCCTTCCGCGCCATGCGAGATGACGGAAGCTACTTCGTGGTGAAACTCAATATTGGCCCCAAGCGTGATTCGCTTTCCGTCCAACGTCTCGGTCGGAAGATCCTTGAGCTTTTCCAGTTCACCGGAAATCTGGACAAACCGATTGCCCTCGGATGTAAACTTGTCCATCGTGGCCTGATCAGGATCGGCCACCACAATCCCATGGGTACCGTCAACAATCACGGTCATCCCGTTGTCAATCTCACTGATGATTTTTTCCGTCCCGACCACCGCAGGAATTTCAAGTGACCGGCCGAGAATTGCGGTATGAGAAGTCGGGCCACCAATTTCCGTCACGAACGCCAGCACCTTAGATTTATCGAGGGTCGCCGTGTCGGAAGGCGAAAGATCGTGAGAGATGATAATAACTTTTCCGGGGAACTCCTCAAGCCGCCGCTTTTCCTCACCGCAAAGATTGCCCAGAAGTCTTCGGCCAACATCCCGGATGTCCGAAATGCGTTCTTTAAGATACTCGTCGTTAATCTGGGAAAATGCCTGAAAATATCGTTGTATCACCGCGGCAAACGCGTATTCCGCAACACCTCGTTCGTTTTTAATAACCTCGATCACGTCTTCGATGAGAGTCCGGTCTTCCAGAATCAACAGATGCGCCGTAAAGATGTCCGAACTTTCACGCCCAATCTGGTCCGAAAGTTTGCGGCGAATTCCAAGTATCTCGGTTCGTGTTCGAGTCAACGCTTCCTCAAAACGCGCAATCTCATTGGGGATCCGGTCCGGCGTAATCTCACGCTTCGGCAGATTAAATGATTCCCCGCTGTGGAGAACAAACACTTTAGCGATCGCAATCCCGGGAGATACGCCAACGCCTTTGAACTCTTTCATCGTTTATTCTCCAAAGTTAGTTTCAACAAGTTTCATCAGCGCATCCACGGCCGCCGACGCGTCTTTGCCGGACGCGGTCACCTTGATCGTCGAGCCCATCTCCGCCGCCAAGGTCATAATGCCCATAATGGATTTACCGTCCACGTTCATATCATCTTTTTGAATTTCAATCGCCGCATCAAATCGATTCGCGGTTTGGACAAATAATGCCGCAGGACGAGCATGCAGACCGAGCTTGTTGGTGATCACAAGATCTTTTTCAACCCGCCCTATTTCTCTCCGCCCCTTTAAGGACTTCCGTCCCGGCATTTTCATCCCCTTAATTTTTTTTCATTTTTCATGTAATGATCGACAATCGATTTCATAATCTTCTCAGCGTCGTGCCGCACTTGGCCATCGGATTTCAGGACTTCATCCGTCACCAGTTCATAACCTTTGTCCAGGATTTTATCAAGATCAAGCTTCACCGGAAGCGCCCCCACCTCACGGTAGCGCTGAAAAAGCGGCTCGGGAATTTTTGCCGTATTGACATAAACCGCATCGACAATGCGCGGGTCAGTGTGCTCGATGATGGTTCGCAAATGGTCCCACGCACTGAAATCCGCTGTCTCGCCCGGCTGGGTCATGGCATTACAGATATAAACCTTATAGGCATCCGAATTCAAAATGGAGTCCCGGATGTCTTGAATCAAAAGGTTGGGCAAAATACTCGTATAAAGACTTCCGGGGCCCATAATGACAAGATCGGCGGACGATATCGCATCCAAGGCTTCTGGGCACGCCTTGCAATCATCTGGTTTCAGATGAATACTCCTCAGCGGCTTGCAGGCTCCCGTAATATTCGTCTCTCCTTCCTGGCGAGTCCCATCCGTGAACTCCCCCACCAAAGTGACCTTATCAATAGTGGAAGGCAGTACCCGCCCGCGAATCGCAAGCACTTTACTTGACTCAGCAATAGCTTTCTCAAAATCCCCGGTGACCATCGAGAGGGCCGTGATAAACAGGTTGCCGAAGCTGTGTCCCTTAAGCCCTTCACCCGTCACAAAACGGTACTGAAACAGATCCCGAATCAGAGGGCCAGCGTCGGCAAGCGCCACAAGACAGTTCCGGATATCACCTGGAGGTAACATATCCATTTCGTCACGAAGTCGGCCCGAGCTTCCGCCCGTGTCCGTCACTGTCACAATCGCCGTGATGTTGCTGGTAAAATGTTTAATGCCTTCCAGCATGGTACTGAGCCCCGTACCACCTCCGATCGCAACCACCCGAGGCCCGCGCAAAAGCGACTCTGCCTGACGCTTCTGGTAAACAATATCCACAAGCCGTCCATCGCGATGAAGCGGCATAAGGGCGCGGACAAAAATGCGAACCATATTTTTGATCGATGTATAGATAAGAAAAATTCCAAAAATCAGCACCGCCGTAGCAAACGAAGCCTGAACCACACTCGTCTTTGCAATCGTCTTCACCGTCAAAAGTGCCACCATCACAAGGAGAGTGAGACCGATCACGCATACGATGATCCAGCGCTTGATACCAATTCCGGGATAGAACCACTTGAAGAATTGCATTCGTGGACCTTAGGCCAGATTTCAGACTTTGCGATTTTCTTCTTTGCTAATCAGTTCGAAAACATCCTTGGGGGTCTTGGCGCGGCGGAGAAGCTCGCAAAAATAAGAGTCCCGTAATAACCTCGAAATCTGCGCAAGGGCCTTAAGATGGGGGCCTGCCGTGTCCTTCGGAGCAACCAGAAGAAAAAGAATATAGACAGGTTCACCGTCAAGGGCTTCGAAGTTCACACCTTTTTTGCTGATCCCAAGCACCGCAACCAGTCCATCGACCTTGTCGGTCTTGCCATGCGGAATGGCAATCCCCTGTCCGATTCCCGTGGAGCCGAGGTTTTCGCGCTCGATCAAAGCTTTCAGGATGGCCTTCTGATCGCCCACATCCTTGGTCTCCGCAAGAAGATCGACCATCTCGTGGAGAACACCTTCCTTGTCCGTAGCCTCAAGCTCGAGTTTGATCCCTTTGATATTAAGAAAATCTGTGATCTTCATGCCCATGTCCTCCTTACGTACAAGTACGTTGTTAGAATTGCGGTTCAATAAGTCCGTGATCGCCATCCTTTCGCTGATAAAGGACGTTGACACTGTTCGTTGTAGGATTCAAAAAAACCAGAAACGATTCACCCGAGATTTCGAGCTGCAAACTGGCTTCTTCCGGCGACATCGGTTTCACAGCAAAATCTTCGGTGCTAACGATCCTCGGCCGTTTGCTTCCGAGAGCCAATTCCGACTCCACCATTGCCTCGGCCGTGCGAACCGCACGCAAGGTGCTTTTTCCCTCTTTCTGGTGATGGTCCTTTTTCCGGGCCCAGTGTTTTTTAAGCTGTTTTACGACCCGGTCATAAGCATCATCCATGGACGCGAAAATATTTTCTTTCGACGAACCTTCTCCAAAAGCGCGCAGATCTTTGGCAAACACTGTAATCTCGGCAACAAAAAGATATTTCACTTTTTTAAGAAAAACATGTGCTTCGATAATTTTCGGCACATATTTTTCAAGCTTGGGAAGCCGAGCCTCAAGATGTTCTTTCATACCCGTTGTGATTTTAAGATTTTGACCTGTGAAACGAATATCCACTGATAACCTCCTTGACGGTAATAAAAAGGAATGTTTCTAAATTACGCCAGCGAGAACCTTTCGCCCAAATAAATTTCTCTCGCTTTGGCATCGTTGGCAAGAAACTCTGAGGTCCCCGAGACCTCGACCTTGCCCTCATAGAGCAAGTACGAACGGTCGGTAATCGAAAGAGTTTCCCGTACGCTGTGGTCGGTGAGAAGAATACTAAGGCCTTGAGCCTTCAATCTTTGAAGAATTTTCTGAACTTCAAAAACAGCGATCGGGTCCACCCCGCTGAAAGGCTCGTCCAGCAAAATCAGAGACGGGTTGGTGACAAGCGCCCGAGTAATCTCCAGCCGGCGACGCTCGCCCCCGGACAAGGTGTAAGCCTTGTTTTTGGCAAGGTAGGCAATGTCCAGATCATTCAGCAACCGTTTAAGACGCCGGTCGCGCTCTTCCTGCGAGATTTCCAGTGTCTCGAGGATCGCCATGATATTTTCTTCGACAGTCAATTTTCGAAAAATCGACGGTTCCTGGGAAAGATACCCGATCCCAAGTCGGGATCGCTCAAACATGGGAAGCTTCGTGATATCTTCTCCCCTAAAAAAAATTCCTCCCTCGTCGGGACGAATCACACCCACCACCATATAAAAGGTCGTCGTCTTTCCCGCTCCATTCGGGCCAAGAAGTCCCACGATCTCCCCCCGGGAGATCTGGATGTTAACACCCTTGACCACCATACGCCCCTTGTAACTTTTAACCAGTTTTCTTGTCTCAAGAAGATTCATCGCTTAAAAAATTCCTTTCTCTAGTCCCTCCGGACTTTCACCGCCATAATAGAGAGCTTCCGTATCTCCGCCAAGAATAATTCTTCCTTCTTCCGCAAGATAGATCACGCTGTCCGAAAATGTTTTGTTTCCGTCCGGATTTTCGATCACCACGTCTCCCACCGCGACAATCTTTGAGACCCTGCGGCTGACTCGGTTATAGTAAACATCCATCATGTCTGCCGTGAGCTTCCCGCGACTATCCTGCGTCACGACGTTTTCCTTAAAATGAGCGATGTTTTTATCATAATCAATCACCAACGGACCGTCACAAGTAATGGTCGTAGGGCCAGAACTCTCCTCCTCGGAACTTTGGACGATCACAGTCACATTTTTTTTAAATTTCACCTTCTTAAGCTGGGTGTCCGCGCGGGTCCCCAAACCTTCAACATTGATGTTATCTTTCTTGACCTGGGTATTAACCTCATTTTCAATGACATGCTGATCCGGATGCATGTCGAGCTCTTCGGTTAAAAGCCGCGTGCCATCTTCGGTGGTCGCCACCACGTTCTGCTCGATGTGAATGAGATTTTCCTTTTTATCGTATCGCCCCTTGTCCGCCGTCACAGTCACAGGGACTTCTTCCGCATAAGCCTTGGCCATGACATTCATCAGATAAACCGTATCCGCCATAATGTCGGCCGAGTCGCCTTCGATCTCGATTTCTTTCTGACCTTCCGGGGTATATTTCGCAAACTGAAAGGAATAGACCTTATGAACAGAATCCTCCGCTTTTTCTCCCGTAACCTGTTTTGCTTTTTCCTGCCGGGTGATAACCACCTGAACCTGCACAAAAACCACATAAAAAGCAACAAGGGCTATAAATCCAACGATCAGTTTTTTTATCATGTGCGGACAGCCTCTCTTTGGCTCAATTCAATCATTTCCGGAGTGGTACGCCACCGGTTGTGCATCCATCCCCATTGCTCGGGACATGCTCGAATCATCTTTTCGAAACTTTGCATCCAGATTTCTGTGTATTTTTTCACCGCCTCGTCCTTGTTTCCCCCGGCGGCAGAAGGACGTATCACATCCCCTAAAACCAACTGGTATCGGTTTCCCGGACGCCTTACCATAAACGCAGGCAACATCGGTGAACCGCATGCCATCGCAAACTTGACCGGAGCCGTCAGGGTGTAGGCCGGTTTTCCGAAAAAATCAACGAAGACCCCCCGCGCCCTGTCAATATCCTGATCCGGTAAAAGACCTACAATCTCTCCCTTTTTAAGACAGCGATGAACCTGTCGAACCGCCTCGGTCTGATAAATAGTCTCCACGCCCACTGACTTCCGGAGGCCGACGATCCAGTCATTATACGGCGCATAATAAATCCGGCGTCCCACCACCGCCCCCTGAAATCCCTGGAGCCCGAAAATACCGGCCAGGAGTTCCCAGTTCCCGAAGTGAGGTGTCATTATAATGAGCCCCTTCCCTTCTTGCAAAATATCTTTACAGCGATTGTAAGAATCTCCCGTATCAATAAATGCTACAGCTTTTTCTCGTGTCAGCTTGGCGAACCTCAAGAAATCCACAAATGTCTCAAGGAGATTCCCCATGACCCCGGAAGCAATACGATGGATTTCACTCTTCGTCTTCTCCCCTGCGTAGGCAAACTCCAGGTTTTGAATAATCTTTTTTCGCTGGCGAGAAATCAGAAGATACGCCACACGCCCTGCCACACGGGCCAAAGCGAGCGCCCAATCTCTTGGCAAAATCAGCGGAATCATCGCGGCAGTTCGCGCTAACAAATAAAGCGGATAACGGTAAATTCTCTTTTTGGCCATAAAATTTATCGTATCATTCTTGAAACTCGAATCACGAAACCCGAAACAAATCCCAAATATTAATATTCCTACTCCCCCAAACAGATTGCTTCGAATTTAGAATTTCGAAATTGATTTTCATTAGACAATTCCCGCCCTCATAAGATCCTGAACATCTAACAACCCAATGACCCGCATTTTTTGATCCACCACGGGGATTTCGTCAATCCTGAGAGTTTCGAGAACGTGAAATGCCTCTTCGGCAAGCTTATCCCCTCCGATCACACGGGGATTTAAGGTCGCCACTGTTTCGATGGGACGGCTCAAAATCGATTCACCGTGCTGGCGCAGGTGACGTCTTAAATCACCATCCGTAAAAATCCCTATCAGCTGACCCTTGCGATTCACAATTGTACAACTTCCCGCACGCGCCGATGTAATCTTGATCAACACTTGCCTGACGGATGTTCCGGTCTTGACCACGGGATTCGACTTGCCCGTACGCATAAGATCTTTCACCCGAAGCAAGCGTCTTCCAAGACTGCCACCGGGATGAAGCTCCGCAAAATCTTCACTTCGAAATTTTTTTATTTTAAGCAGGGTCAGCGCAAGCGCATCTCCCATCGCAAGAGAGGCTGTGGTCGATGCGGAAGGAGCAAGATTGAGGGGGCAAGCTTCGCGAGTGACCCCCAGATCCAGCACGACTTCAGCGTATTTTGCCAACGTTGATTTCGGGACACTGGTCATGGCGATGAGCGGCACGCCTTTTTTCTTAAGTATTGGCATCAGCCTTACAATTTCTTCGGTTTCCCCGCTTTGAGAAATCGCGATAATCAAATCTCGGGACGTGACCATCCCGAGGTCACCGTGAACGGCCTCTGCCGGATGAAGGTAAAGGCTCGGCGTCCCCGTCGATGCCAGGGTCGCTGCAAGTTTCCTGGCAATAAAGCCGGGCTTTCCCATCCCGCTCAGAATAATCCGGCCTTGGCAATGGGCCATCATCAGTACAGCTTTTTCAAAATTTTTACCGACCTTCCCGCGAAGCCGGGTCAGGGCTTTTGCCTCGATATCAATAATCTCCTTGCCGATGTTCTGAAGATTTTTCATGATATCATTCCTCCCGCGGCAACAACTTTCTTTAGCGCTACCAATTGTTGTAAAATTGGCCCCAGTTTTTTTAGCGCAAGGGCATTAGCACCATCCGACAGGGCCTGGGACGGATTCTCGTGAACTTCCATAAAAACAGCATCAGCGCCTGATACAACCGCGCAACGCGAAAGCGTCGGGATAAATTGAGGTGCACCGCCCGCCGAGTTCCCCTGTCCCCCCGGAATTTGGACCGAGTGAGTGGCATCAAAGACGACCGGATAATTAAACGAACGCATAACCGGAATTCCTCGAAAATCGCTCACAAGGTTGTTGTACCCGAAACTGGAACCACGATCCGTTAGAAGAATTTTTTTTGTGCCGCACTCTTCAAGCTTGTGCACAATATTTTTAACTTCCCAGGGAGAAAGAAACTGCCCCTTCTTCACGTTCACGATTTTTCCGGTTCTGGCAGCTGCAACCAGAAGGTCGGTTTGGCGACACAAAAACGCCGGAATCTGGAGGATATCCGCAACTTCTGCGGCCGGCTCTGCCTGCTCGGGAGTATGGATATCCGTCAGTACCGGAACTCCCAGATCTTTTTTGATCCTCGCAAGTATCTTGAGCCCTTCCTGCATGCCCGGCCCGCGATACGAACGGATGGAGGAACGATTGGCTTTATCATAACTCGCCTTAAAAACATACGGGAGGTTAAGCTGCGCCGTCATCTTCTGAATGGCCCTCGCAAGCTTAAAAGCCCCTTGCGCGCTTTCGATAACGCAAGGGCCGCTAATCAGAACCAGCTGTTGGGGGTTGCCAAAAACAATTTTGCCTAAACTGACTTTATTCATGGATAATCATTTTCTCCTCGCTGTCCGGACGGGTTGCAACGGGTTCAAGAGCTGATTTAGGAAAATTGGCTTTTTGATATTCCAAGGCACTTGCGATAAATTCACGAAAGAGCGGATGCGCACGGTCAGGCTTCGATTTAAACTCCGGATGAAACTGGCAAGCTAAAAACCATGGATGGTTCTCAATTTCGACCATTTCAATCAGTTTTCCGCTCGGCGAAACTCCCGAGAATTTAACGCCGGCTTTTTGAAATTTTTCGCGGTAAGCGTTATTAAATTCATAACGGTGGCGGTGCCGTTCCGAAATTTGCTCGGTCTTATAGGCCTTCCAGGCCTTGGTGTCTTTTTTGACTTCGCAAGGATAAGCCCCCAACCTCATGGTGCCCCCAAGGTCTTTCACCTTCTCCTGTTCTTCAAGCAAACTGATCACCGGGAACGGAGTCTTCTTGTTAAACTCGGTCGAATTAGCACCTTTCATATTGAGCACATTCCTCGCAAACTCCATCACAGCGCATTGCATACCGAGACAAATGCCGAAGAAAGGGATTTTTTTCTCCCGGGCAAACTGGATTGCCAGCAGCTTCCCTTCAATTCCTCTAACACCAAATCCGCCAGGGACAAGAATGCCCGCCACCCCTTTCAAGGCCTGAAGCGAATGCGCCGTCTCAAGTTTTTCGGAATTAATCCTTTTGATAATGACCTGGCTGTCGTTGGCAATACCGCCGTGCTTTAGCGATTCATAAATGGATTTATAAGCATCCTGAAGTTCAGTGTACTTCCCAACAACCGCTACTTTCACCGAGAAACGGGGTCGAAGCGCAATATCCACCACATCTTTTTTCCAGGCATGGAGACTTCCCGCCTTATATTCAATCCTGAGCTTCTGACAAATGACCTTGTCAATGCCTTGTTCCTTAAACGCAAGAGGAACTTCGTAAATGGAAGAAACGTCACGCGCTTCAATCACCGATTCAATGTCCACGTTACAAAATAGCGCAATTTTCGCTTTGATTGACTGCTCAATTTTTTTTTCGGTCCGGCAGAGGAGAATATCAGGCTGAATACCGATTTCACGCAACGTGCCGACCGAATGCTGGGTGGGCTTCGTTTTGAGTTCCCCCGCAGCCTTGATGAAAGGGACAAGGGTGAGATGGATAAAAAGTGAATTTTCACGCCCCACTTCATGCCGAAACTGGCGAATGGATTCAAGGAAAGGGAGCGATTCGATGTCGCCTACCGTTCCCCCGATTTCGGTGATGACCACATCATAACGTTTTCCTTTCGACACATCCCGAATACCATCCTTGATAGTGTCCGTGATGTGCGGTACCACCTGGACCGTTCCGCCAAGATAATCACCCCTGCGCTCTTTCATGATGACTTTGTAGTAAACCTGGCCGCTCGTAAGATTATTTTCCCGTCCATAAGTACTGTGGGTGTAACGTTCATAATGTCCCAGATCAAGATCCGTCTCCGCACCATCATCGGTCACATACACTTCCCCATGTTGATAGGGGTTCATCGTCCCGGGATCCACATTAAGATAAGGATCGAGCTTCTGGATGGCGACTTTTAATCCTTTCGCTTCCAGAATTTTTGCGATGGATGCGGCCGCAATTCCCTTACCGAGTGACGAAACGACACCACCTGTCACAAAAATATGCTTGGGCATGACAACTTCCTTTTTCTCTTTCTTCCCCTGCTATTCTAAAAATAAATATTTCAAATTTATTTTCTTCTATGTTTGGGAAATTCGGGCTTATTTCGGACTTCGAGCTTGCGCGAGCCGTCGTTCAACTTCGCGCAGGTCTTCTTCCGTATCCACGCTGATAAAATCGAAATCCGTTTCAATGACACGAATCATTCGTCCCCTCTCAAGAACCCTGAGCTGCTCAAGCTTTTCGGTCATTTCAAGGACCCCGGGGTTCCACTTAACAAACTCCAGAAGAAATTCTCGCCGGTATCCGTAGACACCAAGGTGCTTCAAAAAACTAAAACTGCGATCCTGCTCCCCCTGAGCGTACGGCACGGGAGACCGCGTAAAATAGAGGGCGCTTCCGCCCTCGTCACAAACCACTTTCACCACATTCGGATTCACGAATGCATCCCGGTCAGTCATGCGAAGGGCCAAGGTTAGCATTTCGGGAGCACGGGAAATCCGGAAAAGGTTTACCATCTCATCCAGCGCCTGTGGAGACACCAGCGGCTGATCCCCCTGGATATTGATAACGACTTCATGGTCAAGTTGTTGCATAACTTCCGCAATCCGCGACGTACCATTAGGATGATCCCGCCGGGTCATGACTGCTTGTCCGCCAAAACCTCTCACGCAGTCTGCAATTCTCTCATCGTCACAGGCAACAATCACCCGCTCAAGGTTTTGAGCCTTCCCGGCGTTTTCCCAAACATGCTGGATCATGGGTTTCCCGGCAATCTCGCGAAGGATTTTTTCCGGAAGCCGCGTCGAGCCAAGCCGGGCAGGAATCACGCCAAGGGCTTTCATAAACACCCTTGAAAATCCAAAGCAAATCCAAATGACCCAATCCCAAAATTCAAAAACTTTTGTTTGATGCATTGGGACATTAGAAGCGGTTTCATAAGTTCCTTTTGCATTTTTCAACCCCTTGAGAAACAACGGGTTGAAAATACTTGTGAAACCGCCTCTAGTGTTTTGATCATGTTTCGTGTTTCGTGTTTCAAGCTTCGGATTTGTTGTCTCATGACTTCTTAACGGCTTCCTTCAGCTCTTCCGGACTTGCGGTCGCCGTCCCGAGTTTGCCGACCACAATTCCCGCCGCGATATTCGCGATCTTCGCAGCTTCCTTCATTTTTGCACCCGCAGCAAGAGCCAGTGCCAGAACCCCGATCACGGTATCGCCCGCGCCGGAGACATCATAAACTTCACGGGCTGACGTAGGGACACGCGTAATCTCCCCCCCTTTTTCAAAAAGCGCCATTCCGTCTTCGCCCAGTGTGATCAAAACAGAATTGAGCCGCAATTTTTTCATAAGACCCCATCCTACCTGTTCAAGGGCCGGGGTTTTCTGATGGGATCGAACCGTCCGCTCATACCCTCCGTAAGCCTCTTTGCGGTTGGGTGTTATGCAGGTCACTCCCGAATAATAGCTAAAATGTTTTTCCTTGGGATCAACGATAACGGGCTTTTTATTTTTCCGGGCCATCCTGACCACTTCACGCAAAAGAAAAGGTTGCATGACCCCCTTCCCGTAATCTTCCAGAATGATGACATCGATCATTTTGATTTTTTGCTGAACAAATTTGAGAATTCTCAGAAGGTCAGCACGGGAAATATCTTCTGCTTTTTCACGGTCAAAGCGTACCATTTGCTGGGAATGCGCAATCACCCGCGTTTTAACTGTGGTGGGACGTGCGGGGTCATAGATAATACCCCCGGTCTCAATCCCCTGTTGGCGCATCGTTTTAAGGAGCATCCGCCCGTAAATGTCACGCCCCACGACGCCACAGGGATAGGCCGAACCCGAAAGGGAACGGATGTTGTGTGCCACATTCAAAGAACCGCCGGGCATATACGATTCACGCTGGACTTCAACCACCGGGACGGGTGCTTCGGGGGAGATTCGGGAGACATTGCCCCAAATAAACTGATCGAGGATAAAATCACCGATCACGAGGATATGAGCTGTCCTGAATCCGCTGATGATATCTAAAAACCGCTTTTTTTCAGCTGTCGAAAGAGTGTTATTCACACATGCCCTATAAAATCAGAACCCGGTGTTCCACGTTCATTTTGAGGAACTAAACACCGGGCAATGGTTGGGTGTTTCCTGATTCTGGGAAGGGCATATATTAACATCCTGCCCAAGAGGTGTCAATCGAAGGAAAAAACTTACAACTCCTTTAATTTAAAAGGGTTAGCCGTTATTTTAGGGCCGAGGGTGAGCTATTTTGCTGCGGATTCGTATCCATCAAAATATCAGGGACAAACAAAACCCAGCCAACTTGAAAAAATATTCCACCCCATGCTGAAAGATTTCCTCCGACACTCAAGCAGAAATAGCCGTTACGACATAGCTATTCATTAGGTGGTTCAAGAAGGCATGGAGTGCCGCCTGAAAACGACCGGCCTTGTCATATCGGAATCCGTTCATCACGGCGAGATCTCCGGGTTGCGATACAAGCTGTGCCAGAAAAAATCCATTTCCTCCTTCAAATGCAAAATACTCTTTGACTCCTTTCGCGAGACGCGGATTTTTTTGTGCTAATCGCATTCTGAGTTTTCCAGCCGTGTCCGTCTCCTTGTCCGAAAAACCGATCACCCTGACACCGGAACTCCTTGCGATCTCGGGAAGATCTTGGGAGATCCGGACTCCAAGGGTCTTTAAATCTTCGAGGAACTGGCTATGGCTCCCCTCCAGCATATCCGGAACGACCAGCCAAAGATTCTTTCTATTTATCGCCGCAAACACCATCAGCTGTCGAAGTTCACTGGAGGGCATTCCCTCAATTTGTCCTTTTTCAATTACAAATACTGCCGGCTTTTCTAGCTCGGCAATATTTTCTTGCGTACTAGAAGCGGAAGATGAAAAATGTTGTCCTGGTGTCTTGCCACCTGCGCCTCGTAGTTCACCGCCTCTTTCTGTAGTAGCATCATCCGATCTCGGTAGATCATCCTCTGGCTCCCGGTTACCCGTTAACGGATCCAAATACTCTTCCTCAAGAGCGCTTTCTGATGAACGTACGGGGGATTGCGACAAGCGACCCGAGAGCCAGTTGTACTCATCCGAACTGAGTTCTCGCCAGCTACCCGGAGCAAGATTCCCTAAAAGGATCGGACCAAAGGCGGTCCTTTGAAGCTCAAGAACCTGGTGACCCACCACTCGCAACATAGTTCGTACCTGATGAAACTTGCCTTCCGATATCACAATTTCGAGCCGAGTCAGAGGCCGTTTACCTTCCCAGAACCGTTCCAGGATTCTCAGCTCATTCGCGTGAACCAGATATTTTTTCCCTTCAGCCGAGATAATGACCCCCTGTTTGAGCCGATTGACCGAAGCTTCCGTCACATGCCCGCCAACCACTGCTTCATAGGTTTTCCGGACCTTATGATCAGGATTGCGTTTTGGGTTAAGCAGTAACTGGTTCAGTTCGGCATTTCCTCCCACCAAAAGGAGCCCGCTGGTATCTTTATCAAGCCTCCCGAGAAAATGCCTGCCGTTCTTAACATCGGGAGGTAGCAAATCCCAGGCGATGGGCGTATGCGGTGCATTCGGTTCCTGTTTTTCTGTCGTGATAAAACCCACCGGTTTATTTAGAAGAAAATACTTTCCAGTCTCTTTGGGCTGCCGCAATTCAGAACGCAAGGGTTCAAATTTCGACAAAGCCTCAAGAACAACCTGAGGCGCCCAGAGATAGAGATCATTCGGCATCCATGTGGCAAGTTGGGAGGTATCATCAGGCACCCGCCCCGGGGCCTTGAAGGCCTGCTGACCTGCGATCCGGCTTATGGACTCCAGAAATTCCGAATGTTCCCGGGAGGAAACAAAAATGAGCTGATAAAAAAGGAGCAGGGTTCGATTGTCAGACTGACGGGTAAAGTCAAAATTACCTTGAGCGACGGTCGTCTCAAAAGCCTTTTTTTGAGCGTCCTCGTGGGAAAGAGGATTTTCTCCTGATCTTAATTCAACATATTTCGATACAAACCGCTGGAAGAGCCATCCCAAGGTATCCACTCGCTGGAGTCTTGCTTCCAACTGATCCAAATAGCCATTCATTCTCTGGGGCGAATCAGCTACCTGCCACTTATTCTCCGCAATATCCCTGAGGCCGCGAAACAATTTGACCGTGCTAAGCAATTCAGGTTCCTGCAACCAGCGGAGCTGATTTAAACCGCGAACAACACTCAGAAAAATTTCCCTGTTATTTGAAGCCAGGGCATTCCGCAAGTTATTCAAGCGCCTTCGAATTTCCCTGTTTCGCAAAGAGACAATCTGACTCGTATCAAGAACCAAGCCGTACCGGGTATTCTGAAGGATCTGTCTCACCTCCCTTTCCCGGTCTGCCGATATGCCCTGAATTGCAAGATTATCAAATTCTGTTTCAAGGATACGCAAAACAGATCGAGCTAGACTGCGCCACTGCGAAAAACTCTGATTACGATTCCTGAGATGATACTTTCCGGCTGAATATTCAACCCGTCTTGTTTGAAGAAAAATTCCGATTCCTTGTTTTTCAATACGGCTTTCAGAGCGCGGTCCCTGCAAGTTCTTCGCATCCTCCAACCGCCCATCGGAGACAAACTCATGTACCTGGATTCTGGGGCTGACGAGACTCATCTGGGATCGAACTGGGGCATGGATCCACTGCATATACTCAGCTAATTCTCCCTCCCCATACTCAACAATTTTCGCACCCGGTTTATTCATCGTTGTTTCAAGCGTGCGGGCAAAGGAACGAATGTCATTCGTTCCTTTGCTAAAATAATAAACATAATCGGCCTTCTGGAAAAGCGGCTCAAAGTGTTCGCTGTTAAAATCACCCTGATGGAACTGGATGGATATTTTTCCCGGCAGCTCCTCTTGCTTGAACACTTCCAGAAGCCGCATACTTTCGTCAAAAATTTCGTCTTCAAATTCAATTCCGATCAACTCGACCTCCAGATCGGGATACCATAACTGGATCATCTTCGCTAAATAAAAAACAAGCTCTCCCTGTCCGTGTCCGGCATCCAGAATCACGGCGCGTTTACGCCCGCTAAGATCCATGGTTCTCAGGACATTGATGGCTGTATCTGGAGCTGACGGGAAATAAACTCCTTTCCTTGTGATAAGCCCCTTCATATTCCTACGATGAATCCCCGCCTTAGAAAAAAGTAAACTCATTTTTTCCTGCAGGTCGTTTTCTGAAAAAACAACTCCTTGGGAATCCCTTAATAGCGATCCTGCTGATTCCACCCTATCAGTGGCCCCTGGAACAAAACGTTTTTCTTCCTGGCCATTCTCCATGGAAGACTGCCTCGTCTGCACCCCTTCTGACTGGGAACTACCCAGTCGATCGCTGATCCATGAAACCATTTCGGGATAACGCAACCGGCCCTTTTCATCTTCCGAAAAATAGCGACTCACCTGCATTCGAAAACTTCTCAAGTTCGTGTTGCTATTCATCAAGATCATCTTATCCGCCCTTGAAATACCAAGCGACCCGGTCTCGCTTTTTCCAAAAACCGGCAGTTGGTTCATAACTTCACGCACAGCCCTCAAAACTTTCGCATCCCCATCCTTTTCAGGATCCAGTGTTCTAAACTGCCTGGCAAAATCCCTGTCTACGGTTTCGATGTCTGATCGTACTTCCGAACGCCCTGGGACCTCGTTCGGGTTCACACTCTCTTTTTTCCAAAACACCGATGTCGAAATTGTCCCCAACCGATCGTACCGATGGGCAAGAATCCCGGATCCCGCGATAAACTCACGGACAATGCGAGTCTCAACATCGAGGATGCTTAAAGGATCTTCACTGCCCAGTATCGGAGCAACAAAAACACTTTCGGCTTTAAGACTTTTTTCCATTTTCGCGAGCACTTTTTCAGGAAAACTTTCCCGATCGCCCAAGGGAGGAGTGTAATAAAAGTAAATGAGATCGTAATCATCGATCTCGTGATCAAGAAGATCTTCCTGTAAAAGCTGGAGATTCGGAAGTTCGATCCCTTTGGCTATTTTTAAAAATTCCAGAAAATCCGCTCCGACCTGGAAACGGTCGGGATCCGGTTCGATGCCCACAACGTCTGCATCCGTTGCTGCGGCTAAGATGGCCGCTGTGAGACCATCGCCAAAACCGGTTTCTAAAATCTTTTTACGTTTGGTTCCAATATCAAAGTGGTGAACAAGATCCTGGATCATTTGAATATTGGAAGGACGGAACGATCCAAAAGGAGAGATCCACGGGATTTCATTTCCCTCGGAGGATTCTATTTCCCGGAACTCTTCCATCGCATCGATAATGACCTGCATTCGTTCTTGGTTAAGTGAAGCATCGAGACTTGCCGCTAAATTGCTCCGCGACTCAGACCGGCCCTGGGTTTCTTCTCCTTCCGCTGGCAACCCGTAAAACGGGGCCGTCACTTCCCCGATAAAAGTGGCCTCGCCTAAAGCGCCCAGAACTTCGTCCTTCTCGTCATCAGAAACGTCGTCGGCGTTCTCCACCCCTTCATAAAGCGTTTTAATTTTCTCTTGAATTTCAGGATTCGAAGAGTTAATGAGCGACATAGGCCAGGGGGATTCTGTTAGCTCCACCACAGGGTGAAGCTCTTTCATCTTTGCAAGGGATGCCGGGAACTTTCCGGTCGCCATACTCACCACCGAATACCCTGTGTAATCTTCGAGTGCCAGCAACTCGCGTAAAAGGGCGCGGCCTTTCCCATTCTTATCGTTTTCGTGCACGGGGATTGGGAAAGCCGGGAAAAACAATAAAATACAAATGAATTTGGACTTAGGGAAAACCTGCAGGACAAAATTAGAACCTTCGAGTATCCTGCCATCCTTTTTCACCACGCCCACCCACTCATAGAAATCTTCTCCCTTCTTCTGATCCCGGCTAACATAGAGATCGTATCCTTGTTGCTTCAACTCTTCCCATGTCACGTCGGGGACTTGACTTCCCTGATGGGAAGACTGTCGGAGTTCACTGCGATTTTTCTTCCCCCCCCCCGGACGAGCGTTCCCAAGTCCTTTAGGATTTTGAGCGGTTTTTTTCAATTGACCCTTTTGGGGCTGATGCGTATTTTCCTCGAGGGTTGGAAACATCGGTTGAATAAATTCACCTGCCAACGGTTTTTTTCCATGAAAAGTTTTCTTCGAAACACCGATTTTCTGAAAATACTTTGCCAGATCCAGCTGATAGACCCTCCCCAACTGTTCCTCCGAAAGGCCATCACTCTTCAGAAATTGTTTTATTTTTTTAAGTTGCCGGGAATCTCCTATAAGAAGCGTGGGTCTCGTCCCCTTACGGTATCCCTGAGCAGGAAAGCCTACCCATCGAAAAAAACGGTCCTTTAGTTTTACATAGAATGGAAAATGGTTGCTAAGATCTTCTCTTTTGATAAATGAAATGAGGGGGTTTTTGCTTTCCCCGCCATTTTTTTTGGTATACGCTTCTCGGGTGTGTTTTTCTTTGGCCCTGCGAATCTTAAACCGACGGTAGTTAAACGAATCTCCGATTTGGAGTTCGGCCTGATAAATGGCTTCGGTAATGTCGACAATGATTTTTTCAGTAATCCCCGGGTAGTAAGCAAGCGCCTTTTCAACCTGCCTCGAAATAAGATACCGCTCTTTAAGCGCTAGAGGCATATCGATCCCTAAAGTAGGGTTAAAAAAAAGGAAAGGCGCAAAATTGCCCGGCCCCGAAGGAACAAAGTTAACGATTAAACCTTTCCGATTAAGATGAATCAACTTGGGCCAAATCAGTTTAAAAACAGGGTAAATGAGAAAAAGCCTCACCAATCCCCCTTCCATATTGAGAAGCACCGCCGCCCCTGCGACAATGGCCACCTGCAATACCCCCAAACCGGTGGCCCTCCCCAGCCAGAGAGCCCCGGCAATGGTCGGCATTTTCACAAGGGGATAGATAAAGAAAAGGTCGATCATCCAATTGGTAATAATCATGACCGTCATTGCAAATTGCTTTTGCAAAGAAGTCCGGCCCTGAACGATAAATTTCTGGAGGTTGTTGATCCTCTGCGCCCGGTTGATCACAGGCTCGATCAGAGCATTGTGCATTTTTTCAAACCACTTTAATTTCTCTCCATTCGCACGAGCTCGCTGAATAATTTTACGTTCCTCCTGAGAAAAAGCCTCCCATTCCTGGATCGTAGCCGGAAGATCCGTTGGCCGGATCACCTTCGTACCTTTATCATCAATCACACGCCGGGCGAACCATGCCTCAATTCGGTGAAGGCTTGATTCAATCTCTTTAGCTTCCTCAAATAACTCCAGAAGCAAAGGGTCTGAACCTCCGGAATAGGCCTTACCATTAACAGATAGAATCATCTCCAGTAACTGTCCGGTACGTTTCAGTTTTCCTTGCTCGTATGCTTGCCGGGCCGGCCTTAAGAGAAATTCATCTAACCGCTGAATTAAATCAGGGGCCGTCATCACCTTGGCAGAAAGTGGAAAACCGATTTCCTCAATTTGGCGGCAAAGGTCACTGAGAAACTTTCGAGCAAGGCTTGGAAGACATTCGCGAATCTTGTCCTGTTTGCCGCTATCAGAGATCCTGGGATCCAGCACTACCGTTAAAAGAGATCTTATGCTTTCATCCTCGGGATACCGGCCAGGGATCTTGTAGGATTCCAGTAGCATTTTCACTCGATTTAAAATTTCCGGGAAGTCCGGATCTTGCGAAATCTGAAATGTATCAGACTCCACCTGGGGACCTTCCTGATTTTCAGCCTGAAGAACACCCTCCGGAGGATCGTTAAGGGATGAACGAATTTCCGAGCGAGGCTCAAAAAGCACGTCGGTGCCTTGCCGACCAAACCTCATTCCTTTTAGTTGAATGCCTTCAACAAGCACTTGAGAAATCGCCTCGTCCCGGCGAGGCGCCATGCCCGCCGGCAGGTCCATATAATCCCTAACCTTAGCCAAATACTTTTCTGAAATACTGATATGGAAAGCAATCGGCTGAATTTCAGATTCAAAAACAGCTCGTAAGAAAGACTGAATTCTCTCTTCTACCTCTTTTAGCGAGACGGTGCGCTCATCCGAAGAACCGAGAAAATCAAGATCCAGCGTGATAATCGCAGGCCCGGACAAATGCCCTTTAAGTTGATCGGCCCCGTCCTTAAAAATATTTTCTTTGAGACTTCCGTACCCGTGTTTCAATTCATCCGGCCACATCCCCCGCAAGGTCGGTTCATAAGCCTTCCCCCGTACCCAAACCATACGCCCCTTACTGATCACGCTCCCAGTTTTACGTTCCGGTTCGCGAATCCAGTAAACCCAACTCCCTTCGTGCAAATTCTCGTAAACAGTATCCGGGTGAGCATCAAAATTCACGAGCGTCGTTTCCGGGGTGGCAATACCTTGTTTCTGAAGCGACTTGATCCACTCAATAATTTCATGATGTTTTTGAGTCACAGAGACGGGTATTTTGCGGCCATCGGTTAATCGAAGTTCCTCCATCGAACGAAATCGTTCCATGGGAAAGAAACTTTTTCCCATTTTCGGGAAATCAGACCGAAGCTCGGAACGGGGCGACAAACCTCCGCTCGTAATGGCCTTTTGGACAAGAGTGAGGGTTGCTTGAATCTCTTCCATCGTCAGCTTGACCCGTGCGGGTTCGTTCTTTCGAAGGACCGAGAGATCATGGTCCAGATCCCCCAGTTCATCGATTTTCCCGCGAGCAGACTCTGCCACAAAAACATCCGGGTGAAGGACCCGAAGAATTTGCGGATCGGAAGCCCAAAGAATCGCGTATGAAATATTTTTAAACCCAAGCCTCTTAAAAATCATTTTTAACATTCCTGTCTTGAAGCCGGTCGACATTAAAGTGTCAATGAAAACAAGTTTCCCCTCTTTGAAATCAATGAGTTGTTTTCTTCCGTCCGGAGACTTTTTTCCATCGATAAGCTCTTTCGCCCGATTCAAAAACTTACTTTGCTCCTCCGGCGTGTCCGTACCAAAAGCGTGTACAGCCGCCCAATCGCGATAAAGCCTGCTATTTTCCTGTCCATCAAAAACAAACTGCAAAGGAAATGGCTCGTCCGGGTAAAGGGTTTGCCAAGCCGTCGTTACAAGTCGAAGGGGGATCTCCGCGCTGTCGCCGGACGCAAGCACCGCATGGAAATCGTTATCGTGAAGATACCGGGTAAGTCGGAGAGAAGCATCGGCAAGCGATGCGATAAACTCGCCCTTGTCTCGAAGTTCTTGTTGCGTGCGAACTTCAGAGCGTGAATCACGGGCCCCATCCGAAGAAATCCAAACTGGCTTAAGTTTTCTTTCTTCAAAGTTAACTGAGAATCCTCCCAATTCCTGTCCCGACATCACCGCGTGGTTAAAATTGTGTGGGGTTGTTTCAATTTCAACCAAATGGCCGTTCACATTGGTGTAGTAAGTCTCGGCAAACGACGGGGTTCCGTCTAAACGTCCTCCTTTGAGAGCAAGAATCCCTCCCATTTCAGTCAACTTCCCGTGCTCATCAGCCTTCCCCTCTTTAAGCGATTTGGCCAGTTTTTCAAGAAAAGGAAGCTTCTCCGCCTGCGGAATATGCTGAATGACATTAAACACGGTCATCAGCCGAACATCCCGCACTCCCGCACTCCAGGGATTGTCTGTCACGACAAGCTTCACACCCGCCTTTTCAAGCATGTTACGAACAGGATCCAGCTCCACGGAAATACCATCAAAGGTCCCGCTCACTCCTTGCGACAGAGCGTAACGGATTTTCTCAGGACCCAAAAATTCGATCATCTCTTTAAGCAAATCTCCCTGCCGTCCCTTATAGAACCGCTCTAAACTCAAATAAGGGATTTCTTGGCTGATCGCTACATCTCTGTAATGGGTTCCATTTTCCGAATCAAAACTCGCAAACGCGCCTGTCACTTCTTTTTTGCCATTAATCGTCAACGTGATAGCTTTGAGATCCCACCTGCGAAGAGACTCTTCCATAGGCCTTTCACTCAATCGAAACCTAAATTTATCCACGAACTTTTCCGCCGTAAGCCCTTCCGCCGTAATATGCGCGTAAGGAACCGCTTCGGGAATCTCGATCCCAATCATTTCGATCCTCCCGGTACTGATCGCCCCGGAGATTTCTTTCTGAAATCTTTCAGCCATTTCAACCGTCGTCACAGGTAACGCACCGACCCCGACATCCACAACCCTGTGCTCCCCTTGCGAAAAATCAAGCCCGAGAACCTTTGGGAAAAATAAGTACCTAAACAATTGGTTTAAAAAATACCAGTGACGAGCCCTGCTTGTGTTTTTAGGCGTAACAGCTCTGATTTCCGCAAGGGCCGGGAGCTGGGGCGTTTTCTGAGATCTGTCGGGGGCTTCCGGGAGCAAGGCTTCTTTCAAGATCGCCGCCTCGTAAACTTTACGAAAAGCGTCAAAAAAACTCAGCTCCTGTCCGGACACGCGAACTTTCTTTTCAGGATTTTTTTCGAGAAAAAGGCTGTCAAACCGGTCAAAAACAGACGCGCCTGGACGGACTGCTGCTCCTCTGGCTACATTCAAAATGACCAGGGCCGTTCCGTTTTTGTCTAGGGTCGTCTTGATCGCCTGGAAGGATCCGGGACTTTCCTCAAACACAATCGCCGTACCTTTTTCACCTGCTTTCACAATTTCCTGGGCCCCTGACAACGAGCGACTGCTGTGATCGATCATAAGGACAGGCGCCTTAAGTTTTTCCCCCAATAGCTTAATGTCTTTGACGAGCCACAACACCAACGAAGAATCCCATTCCTCCTCCGGAGATCCGTCGTAGGAGGACCCTTCAGAAGGAAAACTGGAAGGGACTTTGTCTTTGATCAATAAATACCGACTGGCTGTAATCTCCCCCGGGATCGGATTGGGACTATAAGCCAAATGGCGATATTGTTCTTTCGTCAGTTCGAGGATCCCGAAGCTCTTCTTTATTTCCGGCCCGAGATAAGGATATAACTCACCCAGCCGCATATTTTGCCAAATAACCAACGGCACATTTTCTTTCCCGTTACGGTCCATCCACCCACGAAGTTGCATCATCTTTTCAAATGCAAAACGAGCCGCCGGCAATTCAGATTCCAAAGTATCTTTGACCGAGATAGTCTTTCCATTTTGTTCGCCAATATTGATTGTCTCAAAATCTGGCCACTCCCGATCCAGAAAAGCGACTACATCCTGAAGCTCACGGCCCTGGATCCTGTGCGTAGTCAAAGCAGGAGCACCCTCCTCCATTTCCCCGAGCTGGTTTCTCGTTTCTGAGCGGTTGGGGGCAATTCCCAAAACAAAGTCGAAGCGGCCAATCTTTTCGCCGCTTCGATAGTAGGCTTTCGCGGCATCAAAATGGATCCAGCCGCCGACATTGTCATCATTGACATCCTGTGATTCAGTGACCCACCCTTGCGGAGTAAATTGCGAAGGATCCATGGACTCAGCCAACCGGATATAAGTCGTGGGATTATTACGCCCGCTCACGGGGTTCTTGTTTTTGAGATAAAAAGTTCTCGCCGGACCGAGGGGCCTCGGTTCGGAGAAAATAAACTGGTTTTTATTTTCCAGTTTTGTTTCGATCCTCTCGCCCGTCTCGTCCTCGTACTCAGCCGTATCTGCATCATGCACGGAGCCAACATTCATGGAACTAAACATGGAACTAAACTGCGCGAACCTGAATCCATCATGATTTCTGAGCCGTTCCTGGTCCAGGGTAAAATCTTTTTTAGCCTTCATCGTAAACGAAACCTTCATAAGAGCTTCCCCCCGGGGGGCTGTTGAAAAAACAACTTCAAAATCATCCGCCACAAAATTTCCATTTTGATCTTCAAAAACCCCTTTCAGGCGAAGTTCACCTTTTTCATCAAGATCAAAACTGGCGTGAGTAATCCTGGGATTGTGAAAATAACGCCCCTGGCTCCAGTAGCCCGGCAGGACAAAACTTGTACCCCAATCCATCCCGGGGAGCGTCCCTCTCAGAAATCCATTGCCTTTGACCGAAAAAATCTGGTGCCGACCATTTACAATTTTAATTTCGGAATGCAACCCGGCCGAAGTGCGGATCTTTTCCGAAGCCGGTCCGGTATCCCGGGTGCCAAGCACGTTCCAGCTACCTTGACGAAAAATCGTCCTCTCGATCGAGGGTTGAGCGCCCCCTACATGAGCCATTGAGAACAAACCTACCGCAAAAAATAGTAGCCCCATCTTGAGCAAACTGTGCCGGCTCATTTGAAAAAGTGAATTTCGTTTTTTACCGTCAGCTTCGCCTCGAACTTCAGACCGTCGATCAACCTTTTCCAATGTCCTCGTCGGCTTCACAACCTCTTGAATGCTTTCGAGCGCCGGACTTATCTCCCTTGCAATGCTCCCTGGGTCCGTTGAATCCAAATGCCGCTCCCATGTTTCAGGATGATTGGGATAGCGAATCGCGGCCTCATAAACAGCACGGATTTCGGCGCGAGCAACCTGGGGATCCAAATTCAAAAGAGTCGGTTGGCTAGCGGCAGTGCGAAGTAGAAATGGAAGTTCAAATTTATGAAAACCATCGGTCATGAGCTGCTTGTAATAGGCTTCATGGCGAGGGCTGGGTTGGGTAATCCTGGGACTAACCACAACATAGGAAATACCTTTTGCCTCAAGAATGCGTTTGATGTTTTCCTTATGGAACCCGCCATACACCAAAATTGCCGGTTTCACGCCGGACAATTTTGAGTACTGAGTACTCTGGTCAGCTGGAAAATATTTGCCGAGTGCGGTGGATAGTGCATTATCTCGCTGAAGTGCGATCTCGTAAAATTTGACCGCGTCCTGAATATTCCGCTCCCATTGTTTTGACAAGACAAGCGGTTTTTTTGTTTGCGAATGGATGAATTCCGCAAGGCATTGGGTGCTCACCTCGAGATGGTACGGAGCCTCCCTAAACGGAGTGTCGTGCCGGACGCCGGACGCCGGAGGCTGTACCAAAAGCGCCGCGTACTCCTCCTGAGTCACTTCAAGACTGTTGAGACGTTTCAAAAGCTGAAGAGTTTTGTAATGATCATAAAGCTGAAGATCAGCGTTCAGATCCATCATTCTGCTCCGCGCCTCAAAAGGACGGGTTCCGCCTTCCCCATCCGCCAGATAAGTTTCCGCTATCATCTGCTCCAGCTTCAAGAGTTCAGCAAACACCTCCCGGGCATCAATATGCTTGGCCTTCTCCAAAACGACAGGGTTATTTGAACGGACAGCTTCCAAAATAAACCGAAGCAAAGGGGTCGCCGCATCGGGGGTAAACGGCAAGCGATTAGCATTAAGATCCGCCTGTTTTTCGTTTATCGCTTGACGCTTACCGCCTAACACGAGCGGAAGCGTTCGTTCCAAATACGTGAACAGATCCAGTTTTTTCGCATCAAACTGCTCTTTGACCTTCATCCATTCCCTGAATTCCTTCGGAAATCGGCGGGCGGCAAGAAGTTTTAATTCTTTCTCAATCGCGCTGAGATCTCGTCCAATGGTTTCCTTTTTTTCTGCGGATAGTCGGTACTGATCGATATTGTCTTGGTGAAGTTTTAGGCTGTCAGCACCGATAAGCGTCCAATCCAGTCCATGATCCATAGTCCGCGGCCCACTGATGGAGTGTGTGATTTGACTAAGGTCTGTGGACTGTCGCCCGTGGGCTAATCCGCTTTGCCGATTGATGTGTGCATACTCAGCACCCCGCAACCGAAGCTTATCCAGAAAAAAATAGGAAATTTTTTCTTTCAGGGCGGGATCTTCAATGAACCTGAAAAGGTCATCCGTCGGAACTGGCCCCTCATATCCCTCCTGAAAGACAGTTGCGACTCCGTAGCGTTCTGTAAGCAAGCGAATAATCTTTGCTATATTTTCCTGCCCTTCAAGTGAGTCGTGAGCATCTTGAATGAACACAATCATGCGGTCATTTCGAGGAATAGGTAATGATGGACGTTGACCGCTTGCGTTATCCGTTTCACCGTTATCAGAACCTGTCGCCTGTTCCCCGTTCCCCGGGGCGCGGTAAACTTCGTTTATCGAGCCCAGTTCGGGAGGGAGCCAGCCGTTTTCATAAAGGGGTTGGCTTTGAAATCCGGCAAGGCTCTCCCCTCCCTGAACTATGGATGATGAGGGTATCTGGCCGAGGGCCTGTGAAGGGAAAAAGAGGATATCAGTAAAAAGAAAGAGCACCGCAACGAACACTGCGGTGCTCTTAATTGCCGTCCCTTTTTTAGCTTTATAATGAGATAGATTCTGCATCTAGCCAACCCCTTGACTATAGTAAATTCTTTTTAAATGTTCTTCGCTCCAAAAGTTAACACTTTTAAATGTTTAGTCAAATGATGGGGTTCCCAAAAGCGGGATAACAATCAGAATGTTATAAATTGCTATATATTGTCACTGTCAAAATCGGTAGAGAATCGGCAGATTTATTAAATTCTGATTGGCAATCAAAGAGTAGCCGGCGGATCCACCTTGTCGGGATCGAGCACCCGCTACAGAAGGAATGAAAAAAGATCGCTTTTTTATCCGTCGTAAAGGTTTTGGGTAGCAAACTCAGGATCGCTCGTAAAATGAATCCGGAGTTTTCGAAGGGCTTTTTCATCGCCCGGAGTCGGAATATGGGTGATGTGCATTGGCCGGTCTCGCAAGGCCGTCAAACTCTCCATAGCCTTTTGTGCGGTCGGATTCGTGGTGGCGCTCATACTCAGGGCAATAAGAATTTCTTCCAGATCAAGACTGACTGCTTTACTCCCAAACACATCCTGCTTAAGCTCTCCGATCGACTGGATAACATTGGGCGACAAAATATGGATATCTTCCGGCAGACCGGCAACAGCCTTGACAGCATTCAGCACCGCACTCGAAGCCGCGTGCATCAGCGGGGTATTCTTTCCAGTGACAATCGTTCCGTCGGACAATCCAAGCGCCGCACCGCAGTAAATCCCCTGATTCCCTTTCCCTTTTTTCTGCGCCTCCTTGGCTGCCTGGCGCGCCGGCTCCACCACGGGCCGATGTTCGGGTTTCACCTCAAGGTCCTCCATTAAAAGACCGGCTTTTTCGACCACCTCTTTTTCCACATAACCCATCCGGTAATCACAGGCACATTGGAAATACCGTGCGATCACCTCCTGCACCGCAGCTTTTTTCACAATCTCATCATCTACAATTCCAAATCCCGCGCGATTAACCCCCATATCCGTCGGGGATTCGTAATAAGACTCACCCCCCGTAATCTTTTTCAAAATTCGTTTAAGCACGGGGAACACTTCAACATCGCGATTGTAATTGACGGTTGTTTTTTGGTACGTCTCAAGATGGAACGGATCAATCATGTTAAAATCCATGAGATCCGTCGTTGCCGCCTCATACGCAATATTCACGGGATGCTTCAGGGGAATATTCCAGATCGGGAAGGTTTCGAATTTCGCGTAGCCGCTCGCGAGCCCCTGCTTGTGGTCATGATAAAGCTGGGACAGACAAGTCGCCAATTTACCACTGCCGGGACCCGGGCCTGAAACGATGACGAGCGGCTTTTTCGTCACAATGTACTCGTTAGCACCGTACCCTTCATCGCTGACAATCGTATCCACATCGGTTGGATAACCCTTGGTAAACCGGTGGGTGTAGGTCCTGATCCCGCGACGCTCAAGTTTGTTTTTAAAAATTTTAGCGGCCGGTTGCTCCGAAAAACGCGTAATCACGACCGCCGCCACATCAAGCTCCCACCCGCGGTATTCATCAATCATGCGAAATATGTCGGCATCATACGTAATTCCGAAATCCGCCCGCATTTTTCGCCGTTCAATATCACCCGCGTGAATACACATGACAATTTCAGCCTTGTCACGGAGTTTGTGAAGAAGCCGCATTTTCACGTTAGGATCAAAGCCCGGGAGGACTCGCATCGCATGATAATCACCAATAATCTTCCCCCCAAATTCAAGGTAAAGCTTATCGCTAAATCGCTCAACACGTTCCAGGATGGCAGCCGACTGCTCGTTGAGGTATTTAAGATTATCAAAACCCGTATTCTTCACCACCGCCTGCATCACGCCTCCCTGTTTTTTTGTCGCGCAACGCCCCACGAACCGCGCACAACAATTCGGCTTGAAATCTTCGTAATCCGTTAACCATTATACATCACGTAGTCGTTTGAGTTTTGAAATGACCGGTCGCTAGCTTTTTGCCGGGCATGACTTGCAGGCACCCGAACAAACCGGAGCTGAAGTCGGCGCCTTATCCTTCTTCGCGGATTCTTTGTACCCTTTGGAGCGATAATCCGTCTGATAAAATCCGCTTCCCTTGAATAGAACTCCGGCCCCGCCCGAGATCATACGCTGCACCTTTTTTTTCCCGCAGGCCGGACATTTCCGGATCGGCTGGTCGTTCATCGATTGAAATTTTTCAAACTGGTGCCCGCAGGCACTACATTCATATCCGTACGTAGGCATATTTTCTAATCCCTCTCTTTTTCTTTGAAGCGCCGATTATAGAGAAAAAAAACTCCAGGGGTACTATTTTTTACGAAAGACCATTTCATAAACATTGCCAGCCCGTTATCTCCCAAGAGACTGAAAAATAGAATTCTAAAACTGATTTCAGAAAACCCGCTCCACCAGCTTACGATTGATATTCAATAACGGTCGCGGTCACATCTCCCAAAACAGGCACTTTCACTTTAAGCTTCAGGGGAATCCGCCGCTCATCCATACTCATCCAGCCGCGAACTTTCCCGCGTCGCACAAAAAAACCTTCGAACATGATGATGGGTTCTATCTCGACAGCTTGGAAAGTACCCATTCCGTCAATCTTCATTTCTTCAATGTCATGCGCCAAAACCTCGAGCTCCCAGTTCTTCTCATCCGCGTTTACGGGAATAACCGCTTTCGTTCCCGGCTTAACATCCAGCGTCCGGTAATAATATCCACACGAGATCTGATCCTGGACATTCTTCGGAATCAACATTTCTTTGCGGCTATTGTCTTTTTTAGAAAAAAATCTTCCCACGTTTTTCGACGGATCATACTCCATCACCTCGTCCGTCCAGTAACGTCCTTCATGAAGGATCTTTTCGTAGCGCAACGAATGAAGTTTTTCAACATCGATATAAGAATGGTGCGTGTCGCGAACTTTGTAGATCCAGTCCAATACAGATTTAGAGCGGATATTAATCTCAACGTGATAGGCATCACGACCGTTGATCCGGACAATCTCCTTGACCCAGGATTCGGCTTCGCCCACAGTAATCCCCGCGTAAGACACTTTGAATTTGATCTTCTCCCCGAGGGAAAACGCGCCCGACGGTTTTTCGGAGACCGGAAATATTTTTTCGGAATCGCCAGCCTGAACCCCCGTCGTAAGCAAACAAAAAAACAAAACTCCTGACCCCAAACAGCTATTAATTTTCATCGCATTTCCATTTCAAAAAAGTGATTAAAATTCATGATCGGATCGAGCCTTTAAGACCAGAGGCAGTTTCACAAGTATTTCCAACCCGTTGTTTCTCAATGGATTGGAAAATGCAAAAGGGACTTATAAAACCGCTTCTCATTACTACCTTTTGGATCGGGAGCTTTCTCCCTGCAAGATCCAGGATTCCCGCACAATATTCCAGAGGCCCGAACAACACGGAACTTCCATCATCGCAACCGCTACAGGAACCCCTGTCAATCTCGATAATTTTTCGCTTTAGCATCTTGTTTTAACCTTGGGACATCGTTTGAAGTAAAGGCTCCATCTGCTTGAAAGCCTCTTCAGGCGCCAGGGTTTTCAGACAAGCAATCGTGGGACAATCGTTTTGGAACCGAAATTTATGATAACAAGGGCGACAAGCAAGATCCTGTTTGAAAAGGGCAATTGCATTTTCAGCCCTTGGATAAGGCCCGTAAATTTCGGGGGGAACGGGCCCATAAAAAGCCGCAAGAGGAACTTCAAGAGCCCGGGCCAAATGAACCAGACCTCCATCGTTTCCGATAAAAAGCGAACTCATTTCCAGAATCGTAGCCGTCTCTGCCAGAGAGGTCTCCCCGGCCAGCATGAACGACGGAATCCTCAAAGAATCTTTAAGCTCCTGACAAAGTTCAACCTCGGACTTGGCACCCATGATACAAACCCCTTTGAAACCAACCTTCATCTGTAGACGTCCAATCAGCTCCGCAAAATACTTGACGGGCCATCGTTTAAACACAGCCTCCTTTCCCCAGGAATCTCCCCCCCCGGGACTGACGGTAATAAAATTTTCCCCGATTCCGGCAAGCCGGTCTTTTATTTTTATTTCGATTTCTCTTTTCTCACGGGGTGGGAAGTAATACTCGAGAAACCGGTCACGAACCGGTATTCCGGCAAGTTCCGCAAGCCCCGCATAAAAATCCGCAGCGTGCTGTCGAGAGTAACCTTCAGGAAGCGGATAACGGATATTATGAAAAATACCGCGACGTTTATAAGCAAACCCTGCACGTTTCGAAATCCCCAGAAAGAAAAACGACCAGAAGGCGTTTTCGGGGCGAAGTGAAAAATCGAGGAGGAGATCATACCGTTTGGCACGCAGTTTTAGCCCCAAATCCAGGAGCTCACGGAAATTTTCGAAACGAGTCTGGCGGCGCAGTTTGTCCTTATCAAGGACAAAAATTTCGTTGACGTGCGGATTGTACTCCACCACTTCTCTTGTCCGGGACCCCAGAAGAAGATCCACCGTTCCGACTGTGGGGAGCAAGCGTAACGCCCTGAGAACAGGCGTTACAAAAAGCAAATCCCCGATCCCATAAGGATGGACGATTAAAACACTACGAATTTCTTTCATTCAACCTCCCCCCTCCACGAACCCGTTCCCACACCCGGTGTGTTAACAATGCCCTTATTGTCCAACCGGGCGGGTCAAGAGATCCCGTACCGCTGCGTAAACCTCGTCAACGGTAATTTCATCAATGTAAGTAAATTTTCTTTCGTCACAAGGAACCTTAGAAATATCTTTAACCACAATACGGCCGTTCCGGCCCAGAGGCCGCCAGCGCTTTGGCCCAAGCCCGGGCTCATAACGCCCGAAAATCGACACGACCGGACAACCCACCGCAGACGCAATGTGTACCGGCCCGGAATCGTTAGAAATCAGGATGGTGGATTTCTTCAGAAGAGCGGCCAACATTCCGAGAGTCAGTCTGCCCCCCAGGTCCACGATCGGTACATTACTTTTTTCTCTGACGCTTTCCACGACCGGCTTGTCTTTGGCAGAGCCGATCGCCATAACAATTCCGTCCATATCTCGCTGAATTCGCGCGGCAAGCTCTGAAAATTTCTCAGCCGGCCACATTTTCGTCACATCGCTGGCGGAAGGGCTCAGGATAACCCACGGTTTCCCTTGTGGTATTTGGAGATGAAACATCAGATGGTCAAAGGAGCGTTTCGCGCGATCCGTCACAGGGAAAAAGCTCTCAAGGATCTCAGGTCTGGTAATCCCCAACGGGGTCAGCAAATCAAACAGGTATTCGGTTTCTTGTTTTTCTCCGAATTTTTTATCATACTGCTTAACATGGGTCAGTGCCCAGGGCGCGCGACGATCATAACCGATGCGCACCGGTATACCCGCTAACCATGCGGCAAGATGCATCCGGTTCGTACCATGACAATGGATGACAAGATCAAATTTCTTTTTGCGAATTCGCCCCGCAAATCCGAGCTGCCCCCAAATGCTTTTTTCAAGGCCTTGTTTGTCATAAAGGATCACTTCATCAAGAAAAGGATTTCCCTCAACCACCTCTCGATGCCCAATAAAAACAAGCGCCGCAATCCGGGCCTTTGGAAATTTATCCCGAAGCGCCTTAAAAACGGGGGTCGTAAGCACAAGATCCCCGATCCGGTCGGTCCTTGTCACAAGAATGCTTGGAGAATCAGGGAGCGTGATATTCTTCATAGCTGGCTAGCAGGGGCATCCCGGTTTAAAAGCTCATCGCACAAACAAAGTACTTTCTCGGAAGTCAGGCCGTGGAAACAACTGCGTTCGGCATAAGGCAAAAGATGGGAATTACAGTGACACTTTGCAGAGTCTTCCCGTGCGATCCTGAAACTCGGATGAAAATGCCCGTATTTTTCATGATCCGTCGGACCAAAAATTCCGACCGTGGGGGTTTTTATTTCAAAACCAAGATGCATGATCGCACTGTCATTGGAGACCACTAGCGACGATTTTGAAACAAGAAAGGCCGTTTCCGACAACGACGTTTCACCCGCCAGGATTTTGACAGAAGCCGGCATCCCTCTGGCAACGACCTCAGCAATCGGACGCTCGTCCCTTGATCCCATGAGAAAAATGTCCTTGTGGGTTCGTAAAGCAAGGTCCCGCACCACTTCACGAAACAATTCGGGCGGCCACCGTTTGCGTGCACTCGCGGCCCCGGGCGCGACAAGAATCCATCCTGACTTTTCCTGAACCCCGATTGATCCCAGCTTGGAAGAGATTGAAATCTCATCTGCTAAATTGAAGAATTGAAAATTGGGCAACCGGGTATTTTCTGAAAAGAAAGTTTCCTCGCCTTTCGTCCCGTTTTTTATCCCCGCCATCCTTAGCACTTCAAGATGCCGCTCCCGCATGTTGATCCTTGTGTAAGTGCGGAAAAGCGGGCTCCTTTTGCGGGCAAAAACAAGGAACGGGATCGCCGTGTTGCGAAGATCCACCACCATATCGTAACGATCTTTCCAAAGTTCACGCAAGAATGCCCCTTTCCCGAGAAGAGGCGCTTTTTTGTCATAGACGATAATCCGCGAAATATCACCGCTTTTCTCAAGCACGGGCTTCGCCTTGGGCCCAACCACCACTGTCATTTTTGCGGCAGGAAATTTTAGGCGAAGCGCCACCATCACCGGTGTCGTCAATATTACATCGCCGATATTACTCAATGTCACAACGAGGATACTCCTGGGATTCTTCATAAATTTTGCCTCGATCGAGGTGGAAACGCACCCAGTTGATCCACGGCTTCAAACACTTCCTCGGGGGTTATTTTTGAAAGCCAGCCCTCTTCGGGAAGTTCTTCCCCAAAAAACGGTACAGAATACCCGGAGGGGACATACTGGAGGACTCTATCTTCCCCAATTCCGCGGGGCCCGGTCAACCGGGGATCGGTGGGACCAAAAAGAGCCACGACTCGCGCACCGGCACCTGAGGCCATATGCATCGGACCGGAGTCACCTGTGACCAGGCACGTGGCATTTTTATAAATCCAGGCGGAAATCCGAAGGGCCGTTTTTCCGACAAGATCCACGACTGCAGAATCGAGCCCCCGGTCTCCTATCAAACGTCCGATTTCGGCTCGGAAGGATTCAAACAGAGTCCGATCCCCCACCGATCCTGTGACCACGATGGGAATACCCCACTCCCCGTAAATTTTAACGGCAAGCTTTGCAAAGTGAGACACGGGCCATCGCTTGGGTTCCCAATTCGCCCCTAGATGGAAGCAGATGTATCTCGCCCCTTTCGCAAGACCTTCCTGACTCAGCATTTTGAGCGCCTGGACTTCATCTTCTTCTCGAAAATAGAAACGGTATTTCGGGCAGATAGGGATCTGGTAACCAGCACCTTTCATAAGCTCCATAAAATAATCAAGTTGATGAAGTTTCTCCAGCGGTTCCTTGACCGATTCTGTCAAAAAAAACTTTCTCCCTCGTCCAAACCCAATTCGATTTTTGACGCCCGCAAGCCAAAGGAGAGCGGCGCGAGACCGGGAACGGTGAAAAAGATAACCTTCTTGCCAGGGGCCCAGTTTTCTCAGATGAAAAACAAACCCGATCCGGTGGAACCAAAACCGGTGCGTGGATTTTTCATCAAATGCGATAAAACCCGAAACCGCCGGATTCGCCTCCAGAATTTCCCGGCACCGTTCCGGAGCTACGCAAAAAATTTCTGCGGAAGGATATTTTTGTTTGATCAGATCAAGCGCCGGCATCTGAAACAAAAGGTCGCCCAGCCAGTTTTTCATCACGACTAGTATTTTCATAAATTCAACCGATTCCCCGCGGAAAGATTGAACACGCTTTTAAAAACCGGAATCATTGAGACCGAAACAATCCCTCTCTTGCTTTCACTTTTCACAAATCCAAAAACCTCTGGGCCGCGTCAAAAACCTCATCCACTGAAACATGATTCAGACAGCCCATCCTTTCTTTTTCCTTACACTCTCCCTGATAACACGGTTGGCAGGGTAAATTTTTTATGAAAATTGCAATTTTTTTGGATGGCGGCACGTGGCGTTTTGGATCTGTCGGGCCAAAAATCGCGGCCGTCGGAACATGCATGGCCGCCGCGACATGAAGTAACGCTGTATCTCCGGAAACCACAAAATGAAGTTTTTGAAAAAAAGCGGGGAGATCTTCAAGGGCCGTCTTTCCGATCAGATTCACAACACGATCCGGATCAAAATCACGAAAGACATCCGCCAGCCCTTCCTCCCCAGGCGAACCCAACAGAAGAATCCTTGCGTCATAATGATTAAAAATTTTTTCCGCGAGTTTTTTAAAAAAATGTGGATTCCATCGTTTGGTCGGCCATTTCGGACTCGACCCCATAACAAATCCGATCATCCGGGTATCCGCCTTGAGATCCAGGGCAAGAAGCGTTTGTTCCGCTTTTTCAATCTGCTCTTTCCTGGGCCACAACTCAAGCTCATCCTCAAAGTCCTGAACACCCGCTTTGGCAAGCACCCGGAACTGGTGACGGACCGGAGTATCAGCGAGCTCAAACGTCTTGTCGGGCCGATTAAGAAGTCCTCCCCAGAACCCTCTCGCAAATCCGCATCGCTGAACCACCCCCCCCAGATAAGCCAAGAGATGGGTATACTTGTTGTTGTGGAGATCCACCGACACATCAAAATTCTCCTGCCGGATTCGTCGCGCGGTCTTGAGCAGATAGAGCGGGTTCCCGAGTTTTTTTCTGTCGACCAAAATGAGATCATCCAGATAAGGACAGTTCGAGATGATGGGCGCAAGTTTCTTATCCACCAAAATCGAAATCGAAGAATTCGGGTATCGGTTTTTGAGCATTCTCAAACTCGGCACCACCAAAACCAGATCCCCCATGGCTCCAAGCTTGATCACAAGTATCCTTTTTTTCTTCCGTACCTCTTGGTACACCTCCAGCGTTTTTCTGACCATCTGCTCAACATTGAATTTTTCTTCAATCTTTTTCCGAAGCGCGATCGCATACTCCTTCGCCCGCGAGCGATCCGTAAGCATCGCATACATCGCTTCTGCCATTGCCGGGATATTCTTCGGGGGGAACAGATAACCATGCCGGCCATGATCAATAATATCGGGGACACCCCCCAGCCACGTCGCGGCCACGGGGGTTCCGACCGCCCCGGCTTCGATAATCACTCTCCCAAACGGCTCCGGCAAGGTGGAAGAAAGAACGAGAAGGTCCGACTCGGCAAGGAGCCCCGGAATATTTCGCGACGGCCCAAGCACCTTCACACAAGCATCGAGCCCAAACTGTTCAATCGTTTGATGGATCAATTTCGTATACTGGGTCCTGCCCCGATTTTCTGCGCCGACAATTAAAACTTCAAAATTGGGAAACCGGCTTCTCAAAAGGTGCACCGCCTTGAGAAATTCCACCTGTCCTTTATTCGGCGAAAAACGTCCGACGTGAATGATCCGGAACCGTTTAGGTTTTTCTTCAAACCGTTTCAAAGAAAAAACAAACTGGGACAGATCGACACCTCGGGGAATCAGCCGGATCCGGTCTTGAGGCACTCGAAACTCGTCAATCATCCTTCGTCCGATCGCATTGGAGATGACAATCACACGCTTTCCGTACCCCATCACAAAACTCATCGGATGAACGGAATAATGTCCATGACAAGTGGTAATAAAAGGGATCCCCGTTTTCCGAGAGGCTAGCCATCCAATCCAGGCGGGGACCCGGCTTCGGGCATGAATAATATCGATCCGTTCCCGCTCAATGATTTTCACAAGTTGATCAACCAGCAATAAAGAGACGATCGACTTTTGATGAACCGGGAGTCCGTAATGAGGAACTCCCATGCGCTGGAGTTCGGCGACCAAGACCCCGCCGGAAGAAACAACGACGGTCTCATGCCCTTCCCCTTTTAAAGCGCGGGCCATATCCACCACCCCGCGTTCTACACCACCGATCTCAAGCGCCGGTAGCAATTGAAGTATTTTCATACCATGATCTCTGAATCCATGTTGTCTGTTTCTAGGTTCACTTAAAGAGAATCAACCGTCCCTCGCAATGTTAAACTGAAAATCCAGGAGCTCCCCGACACAAAATCATAAATATAAGTGACCCCTCGGGTTTTTTTTTCCGAGGGAGTCGTCCTGTCTACGACCCAGAGGGTCTTCAGACCCGTTGGGGCGAAATCGAAAGATCTCATTAAGGAGACTCTTCGATACCGCACCCCTTCGTTCTTATTTTATAACAGAGATCCGAGTTTCTGTAAAAGTGAGTTTCGCTCACGATCCAGCATGGGGGGCACTTCTTTTTTTATGAGTTCAACCACAGTTTTATCCAGATCTTCAAGGCCGCTCATCGTGACGAGACCCCGTTGAATCAGAACTTGATGAAACCGGTAATGTTTGGCCGGAAGTTCACCCTCTCCAAGGTGCAGGACAATCACTTTTTTTTCTGCCCCCACCGCTTCGGAAATCATCGCAAGGCTGTCTTCCGTCACAATCACAAGATCCGCGAGCTGCATCATCCCCCCCGCGGCAAAGGGTGGATTGTCTTCATTCGCAATCACAAGGTAACGGCAGGCGGGATCCTGGGCAAGCACGCTTTTAAGAAACTGTTCAATCATTCGACTCGTTCGCCGGGAAGTCGTCAGCATGTACTCGGTAGATTTCCGGCAAATCCGCTTGAGGATCATGGCAATCTTTTCCGCGTCCGGAACCGTAATATCAAATCCGCGGGTTTTGCCACCGAGGAACACGGCAATCCTTACCTTTTCTGTTTCTCCGATCTGGGTCCTGAGGATCGCCGCGTCCCCCGAGCGGTCAGGGGCCCGGTATCCGCTCGGCATAATGACGCACCGCATGGAATTTTTGGGAAGGATCCCGCCATCGTGAGCAGGAACCACGGCCAGATCATAGGTCATCAAGGAATATGGAAACGGAGGTTTCATAATGACAACGGTTTTTGCTCCGGTTTCCCTCGCGAGAATCTGCTGAACGGGGGCCAGACCGGAACCTGCCGCAATGATGAAATCGGCAGTCACATTTTCAACCGCCTGATGACATTCCGGTTTTAAAAATATCCAGAGCCATTCGATTCGCCCCTGGATCCAAGGCTTCAGGAATGGTGCCATCAAAAAGAGAAGAACGCGATGGATAGAAGACCGGTATTCAATATGAATTTTTTCAGTTTGGAATTCGAGCCCCGCCCTGCCGTGAAACTCCGTGAGAGAGGACATCATCTCTGCGACGACATCCGATTGCTTAAAATGCCCGGCCTTTCCATCCGAAAGAATCACGATTTTCCGGGACCAGCTGTATTTCCATCTTTTGTTCTCCCAAAGCCACTGCCCTGGATACCGGCTAATAAAATGCTCCAGGGAATCAAGGTACTGGCGCGCCAGTAATCGCACTCTGGATTCAGTATCTGCGGAAGGGTCATCCCGAAGTGTTTCCTCAACAAAAATTTCATGATGCGACCGATTGGTTCGGACCATATACGAAGGCATCAACAGTGAGTCAGTCCGGATCGCAAGTTCAAAAGCACCGGTCGGAACCGAAGTCTTCTTCCCGAAAAAAGGAAGGATCATGCCTTCCATTTTTCCGGCAGACTGATCCCCGAGAACACCGATCAGTTTTTTCTCCCGGAGCGCCTTGATCAAGGCGCGGACTCCAACCCCACGGCCAACGGCCACCGATCCATGTGTCTCACGAAGTTGGTTAAGAAGCTCGTTCACTTTCGGAAATTTCTGGTCACGGGCAAGTACATAAATGGGCGTCCCGCGTAAACCGGCCACAACCTGGAGAAGTTCCCAGTTACCAAAGTGTCCCGTGAGAAGCACGCCGCCTCGCCCTGATTTTAAAAGGCCCTCAAACCGCTCCAGATGGTGAATTTTGATATGATCTTCAATGTGCTTGGAAGTCAGTTTCGGGAAACTCATCACCTCCACGATATTCTGTCCGATATGCCCATAGTGATCCCGAACCGCTTTCCATCGTTGTCGGGGAGTCAGTTGGGTCCCCAAGGTGTTTTTGAGATTAATGTAGGCTACCCGCCGTTTTTTCGAAAAATAAAAAACAACTTTTCCGATTGCGTCACCGATCCCTAGGCTTGTTTCGATCGAGATTTTCCCGAAAAGAAAAATCAGGAAGCGTGCCGCCCCGTAAGCGATCAGGTCGAGAATTCTTTCCATCAGCGTTTAATCCCCAAAAGTCGCAACAACCGGTCCGTCAAAATTTCCTCCCCGGAACGAATTCGAAGCCTTGCCGCCAACACAAGAGGATTCAGGACTTGTGTGATTAAATCCCGGGAACGGTAAAAATCCTTTTCCGTCGTGATAATCTCGTCAACGCCTGCCGAGCGACTGATTTCCTTGATTTCCTTCAGTTCCGATTCTTTATATTCATGGTGATCCAGAAACTCAAAATTTCGAACCGTCTTGATCAAAGCGCGTTGCAACACCAGCTGAAACGAGCGCGGGGTACCAACCGCCGCAAACGTGGCGACTTTTTTATGCTGCATTTTTTCAAGGGAAACCCGGGAACGATTCTTGGCGCGATAAAGAAAAAGCGGTTCCATATACGCTTCCACAAAATGAGCCTGGGGCGAAAGGCTCTGGACCTGCTCCCGAAGGCTCTTTAACTGTTCGGGAGTCACGAGGTTGACGTGGGTCAGGACTACCACCGTCGCCCTTTTCAAAACGCTCATAGGCTCACGAAGAATACCGCGCGGGATGAGGTTCTGGTTGCCGAACGGGTTAAGGGAGTTAACAACAATAATCTCCACGTCCCGTTCGACCGCTACCTGCTGAAGCCCATCGTCTAAAATCGCAACGTCCACCCGTTTTTCTTTTACAATGTCCAAGGCCGTCTTCACACGATCACGGCCAACACCAATGATCACCGTCGGCATGTGATGCTGAAATTCTTCAATTTCGTCGTGATTATACCCGCGCGTGAGAATCAGCGGAGTTTTGCGAATCGCAGAGATTTTTCGGGCAAAGAACTCCACAAGCGGCGTTTTTCCTGTTCCACCCCAAGTGAGATTTCCGACACTGATAACGGGGAACGGCAGTTTCGAACGTTTCAGATACTTTTTTTCATGTGCCCATCGCAATCCCCTAACCCCCACCCCGTAAACGAACGATGCGGCACTAAGTAGGGGGCATAAGCAAAAAGAGACTGTATCACGGCATTTTCCCTCGGCCACCAATCGAAAATAGTTTTTGAGATTCTCCATCGGTTTTCATCCTTTCTGACGTCATCCGGGACGCGAGGAACATCAACACCCATCCTGCCTGGCGTTTGCTCGCCCCCTTAAGACGATTGACGATCTGATTCGCTTTCACACCCGCCTCACGGCGCAGGGCCGGATCCGATAGAAACTTCTCTGACATAGCCTTTAGGTCTCCCGGTTCCCGTACAAGAAAAGCCCCGCCGCCCTGATCGAGCTCGCGGTAGATCATGTTGAAATTAAAGACATGCGATCCGTGCATCACGGCCCGGTCAAAGCGTGCCGATTCCACCGGATTTTGTCCGCCGTGCGGGACCAAGCTTCCGCCCATAAACACAAGATCCGCAATTTGATATAGCTCTTTTAAAATGCCAAGTTGGTCCAGCATCAAAACATCAAAACTTCCGGGCACGGGTTTTCGGGATGCCAAAACGGTTCGACACGAACCCGTGGAAAGATTCCTCACTAACTTTTCGGAACGTTCAATGTGGCGGGGTGCCACAATCATCTTGAGAGCGGGAAATTTCTTTCGAAGTTCTAAAAAAACATCCGTAAGAACCTTTTCTTCTCCCGGGTGCGTACTGCCGGCTACAAAAACAAGATCTTCCCCGTTCACCCCAAGACGTTTCCTGATCAAATCGGGCGACAGACCTTTATCCTGTTCCAGCTCCACTTGATCAAATTTCATATTCCCCATTTCCCGGACCGATTCTTCAAAAACCCCCAATTCACGAAATCGCTGAGCATCTTCCCGTGTCTGAGCAAGCACAAAATCTATCTTTTTCCAAAGCCCGGACAAAAGGAAACCCGCGGCACGGTACCGTTTAAACGACCGCTCCGATAACCGCGCATTGACAACACCCACGGGAATATCTCGCCGCTTCGATTCAATCAGGAGATTCGGCCAAATCTCGGTTTCAGCAAGGACGACGGCCACCGGCCGAATCTCATCCAGAAAACGCCGAACCACAAACGAGATATCAAACGGAAAGTAGGCGACCCGAACCCGGGAGCCTTCCATTTTTTTCGCGATTCGCTGGCCCGTGGGAGTCACCGTCGTAAGGAAAAAATCAAGATCCCGGTCTCGCTCCAGCAATTCTTGGACAAATTTTTCGACAGCATTAACTTCTCCGACACTCACCGCGTGAAGCCACACCGTTTTCTCGGAACCCGGCCTTTTTCCCCGACTCCTTGAAAGATTCCCCCACCGTTCCCGCCAAAGCCGCTGAGGGTCTTCTGCCTGTCTGATCTTCACCAGAAAAATCGGAAGATAAAAAATTCCAAATATCAAGAAAGCCAGGTTATATATAAATGTCATCGCCATTATGAATACTTCCTGCCTCTGTAACAAGGCCCCGAATCATAAAAAACTCGACCCGGGTTGCTTAGGCTCTCGGATGTGCCGTCCCATAGGCATCCTTAAGACGCTGAGTAGTCACGTGCGTATAAATCTGGGTCGTCGAAAGATTCGCATGGCCCAAAAGCTCCTGCACGCTCCTGAGATCCGCTCCCCGATCCAACATGTGAGTGGCAAAAGAGTGCCTCAGCATATGGGGCGAAACTTCTTTCCCGAGGCCCACTCGTTTTACGTATTTCAAAATCATTCGTCGAATACTGCGATCCGTCAAGCGACCCCCCAGACGGCTGACAAAGAGCGGTTTTTTGATCGCATGTTGCGGTTCTTTGGGCGGTTTTTCATCCAGGTACCGTTTAAGACAGGAAAGCGCGGTCTGCCCCACCGGTACGATCCGCTCTTTTTTCCCTTTACCCCGAACCCTCGCCCAGCCCGCAAAGAGATCGCAATCATCATGATTCAGCCCCACAAGCTCACTCACGCGAAAGCCCGAGCTGTAGAGCATTTCGAGAATGGCCTTGTCCCGTTTTTCTTCCCAGTTCCCCTTGACCGGCGCTTCTAACAGTTTGGTGATCTCATCCGGGTTAAGAAATTCAGGAAGTCTTTTTTCTTTTTTAGGAGTGGCGATTCCCGCTGCAGGATTTTGGGTCAAAACGTTTTCACGAGTCAGATATTTGAAAAAAGAACGCAGGCAGGCAAGCTTTCTCGCAATGGAGCTTTTACTGTACTCCCGTGTTTTCAGAAAAGCCAGAAAGGAACGAATGTCCAGATACGTTAACCCCGCAAGATCTTTTTCAGAAAGAAACTTCATAAATTCGCGAAGGTCAATAGCATAATTTTTTACCGTGTGAATGGAAGCCCCTTTTTCCGTGGTAAGAAACCCTAGAAAATCCTCAACGCGTTGATCGGTCGCCATAAATTTCAGGAGGGAGGAGAAGTCGGATCGGAGGGGGGCTCAGAATTTTCGTCTTTTTTGGGAAGCTGTTGCACCGTATAAGTGCATTGAGGATAGTTGGAACAACCATAGAATGCACGTCGCCCTTTGGCTTTGCGCTTCACGAGTTCTCCGCCACACCCCGGCTCGGGGCAGAAAAAACCTGTCGGGATGGATCTCGTATATTTACAATCCGGAAACCCGGAACACGCAAGAAATTTCCCAAACCGTCCGAACTTGATCAAAAGCTGTTTGCCGCAAATATCACATTTAAATTCCGTCGGGATAGGCTCCCGCTTAAAATTTTTCATCTCCTCACGGGCCTTGATCAAAAGCTCATTAAAGGGCCCGTAAAAATCATAAAGCACTTTTTTCCACTCCATCTTCCCCTCTTCAACCTCATCCAGTTCCTCTTCCATCAGAGCCGTAAACTCAGCCTCAAGCACTTTGGGAAAATGCTCCACCAGAAGGTCGGTGATCATTTCTCCCAGTTCGGTCGGGATAAGCGCCCCGCCCTTCTTTTCACAGTAATCCCGGTTCAGCAATGTTGAAATCGTCGGGGCATAAGTACTCGGCCGTCCAATGCCTTTTTCCTCAAGAAGCTTCACAAGACTTGCATCATTGAAGCGTGCCGGCGGCTTCGTGAAATGTTGATCCCCAAGGAGCTCATGAAGCTTCAACTTTTGACCGACTTCCAGCACAGGAACCTCCCCGACTTCAGGAGCCTCTTCCTCCCCCGACTCTTTCGATACTTCTTTTTCTGTCTTGATCTCGCCAAACGCGGCTGTAAACCCAGGGAAAATATTTCGGGTCCCGGTCGTTTTGAACCAAAACTTGTCTCCCCCGAGAATCGCAATAGCCGTCACTTCATCAACCGCCGGAACCATCTGGGAAGCAACAAACTTTCTCCAAATCAGCTCATAAAGCTTGAACTCATCATCCGCAAGATACTCTTTTACAGAATCCGGTGTCCGGTAAACTGACGTGGGGCGGATGGCCTCATGAGCCTCTTGGGCTCCTTTGCGGGATTTATAAACCGGAGGAGTCGGGGGAAGATAATCTTTTCCGAATTTTTCACCAATAAACTGAACCGCTTCCTGCTGAGCCGTCGGCGCAATATTCACCGAATCGGTTCTCATATAGGTGATCAACCCGATACTTCCTTCGCTTCCTAACTCCACGCCCTCGTAGAGCTTTTGGGCAATTCGCATGGTGTTGACGGAAGAAAATCCGATACGAGTATACGACTCCTGCTGAAGCTTGCTGGTCGTGTAGGGGGCCTGGGGACGGCGGCGTCTTTCGGTCTTATCAATTTTAGAAACCTCGAAAAACAGGACCGAAAGCTCTTGCTTAATTTTTTCCACTTCCTCCTGATTGGGAAAAACCGGTTTTTCTGATCCGATGCGATCCAGCCGGGAAAGAAAGGTTTTTCCCTGACAATCCCCCTCCTGGGGCGAAAATTTCGCATCGAGCGTCCAATATTCCTGAGGGACAAATTTTCGAATTTCACGTTCTCTGTCAACAATAAACCGAAGCGCCACAGACTGGACGCGACCGGCACTCAGCCCCCGGCCGACTTTTTTCCAAAGAAGAGGGCTCAACTGGTAACCCACGATGCGATCCAGAATTCGTCGCGCTTGTTGCGCATTAACAAGATTAATTCCAATATCCCGAGGGTGCTCAAAGGCACGAGCTACAGCCTCCTTGGTAATCTCGTGAAATTCCACGCGTTTGATATCAAGCTCTGGATCCTGTTCTCGGAAAATATGCGCCAGATGCCAGCTAATCGCTTCTCCCTCGCGATCCGGATCGGTAGCCAGATAAACAGATTTTTTACCGGCCGCTGAGGATTTAAGCAGTTTTGCTGTTTTAATATTTTTAGGAGAGATGATGTATTCAGGCGTAAAATCCTTTTCAAGATCAACCCCCATACGGCTTTTGGGAAGGTCGCGAACATGCCCCATGGAAGCTTCCACTTGGTAATCTTTGCCGAGAAACTTATTGATCGTCTTGGCCTTGGCCGGAGATTCGACAATCACAAGGTGGGTGGCTCCTGAAACATTCACCACCCGTTTTCCTTTTGAAGTTTTTTTCTTTGATTTTGCCACAACAACTCCTTTGATAAAATCTAAAATGGAAGCTAGAACCGATTTTACGGGTATGCCGTCCCCTCCCGTTGTTTACCAAGCGGTTGGAGAATAGCAAAAAAATAAGGAACCACTTTTAATAAATTGTAAGAAGCTTGTACATCTTCAAAAAATTCAGAGCAGCATTCGCTCCCGGACGCCTGTTAAAATACAACTTGTTCGCATAGAGCAAACTTGAAGTGAGGAATTCTAATCAAATACCGCTTGTTTGTAAATTTGATTTTATCGGACTTTCCGCAAGTTATCCTACAGAAACAACTTAGGATATTTTACGCCATGGATCTTCTGGATTTTCTTTGGCAAGAGGAGTTTTTTTCTTAGGCGTCAGAGAGGACTTCTTGTAAAGTAGTTCAAGTTCATAAATTTGTGAATCCCGCACAGCCTGGCTTTCAATGCGCTTCACAAGACGTCTCAGCGTTGCGACGCGAAATCCAAATCTCTCGATACAAAGCGTTGTAAGCAAACGAGTTAGAAGGTTTATATGAACTTCAAGATCTGTGATTCGATCTTCGTCCCGAGCCTTATTCTCTAGGGTCTCCTTCAGATGGTTCTTTAAATCAGAGACCTGCGCATAAAGAGCCAACATCTCGTTAAGCGAGGATTGTTTTCCAACTTTCTTTTTCTTTTTCATCTATCTCCCCCTCAAAATCAATTATAGCACACGTGATTTCGGGAAGGTTAGGCGACTAAAGTCACTTGATAAAAGTTTAGAACCTGTGAATAGAAAAAAAATCCTCCCCCATAGTTTTGCCATGGAGGAGGATTTAACCATTGAAGCCAAAGTAAAAACAATTTGGCTTCAAACCATAACCAGTTAAGCTTCGAGCACCTGTGTTTTGGCCCAGTCATCCGCCAAACGATGTCCTTTCGTGATCAACATCACGATCTCAAGGATGTAACCGATGACTAGGACAAAAGGAACAATCAAAAGAATGTTCCGGATCAGCGCCTGAAGCCATGTTACTTTTTCTCCGGTCAAACTGACAATTTTGATCTTGACCATAGCTCGACCGGGAGAATAAACCGCATCACGAAATAACAACCACCCAATATTCACAAAAATCAGCACCACATTCCTCACGGCATCAGGGGCAGCCAGGAGGACCAATCCAATGATCACGCCGAGGACGATCGGGATAATAACAAGGTCGATCAGACCGGCCGCAAACCTTTTTCCCTTACTCGCTGGAACCAATCCATCCATAATAAAACTCCTTTCGTTGAGAAAGCCTTTTATGTTAACAAGACGTGGTTTTCGTATAAACTCTATCGAGGAAAGACCAGCCTGTCAAAAACTTTTTTCACAAACGATCCCTACAGATAACGGCCTCCCTTGAAAGAAACTTGAGTTGTCCTGGATTCTGTTTCAAACGACTTCACTTCACTGCATCACCATATTTTTGTTATACTTACTCTCTAAAAACTCTGCCCCATTCAATCCCGTGAGGAGGATTCACTGATGAGTAAAATGCGTGCGGTCATCTTCAAAGAGCACGGAAACCTTAGCGAACTTGAACAAGCCTACGTCGAGCTTCCGGAAATCGGCAATCGCGATGTCCTCGTAAAGGTCCATGCCGCTTCCATTAATCATCTTGACCTGTGGAACCTTGCCGGAATGCCCGGAGTAAAAATCACGATGCCTCACATTCCCGGTTGTGATGTGGCCGGTGAAGTGGTCGCCAAGGGGAAAAAAGTCCGGGGCATTCCACTCCATAAACCCGTCATCGTAGCACCCGGTATTTCCTGCGGGAAATGTCCTTACTGCAGAAACGGATGGGACAGTCTCTGCCCACGCTATCAGATCCTGGGATTCCAGACCCAAGGAGGGTTTGCCGAATATGTAAAAGTTCCCGCCAGGAACATCATCCCCGTTTCCAAGCGCCTTTCCATGGAATCCTGGGCCGCGGTACCCCTCGTATTCCTGACGGCATGGCACATGCTCATGACCCGCGGGAATCTTCAAAAAAAGGAAACCATTCTGATCCACGCGGCAGGCAGCGGCATCGGAAGCGCTGCCATCCAAATCGCAAAACTCATGCGTTGCCGTGTACTCACAACGGTCGGAAGTGAGGGAAAGGTACGGCTCGCCCGAACGCTCAAACCAGATGACACCATCAACTACCGGGCCAAAAATTTCGTTCCAGAAGTTTTGAAACTCACGAAAGGCCACGGGGTGGATGTAGTCTTTGAGCACATCGGCGGAGAAATCTTCACAAAAAGCTTGGCCTGCCTTAAGAAAAAAGGCCGGCTCCTGACCTGCGGCGCAACCTCAGGACGAATGGTCCCTCTCGATTTGCGAAATCTTTTTACCAAACAGCTTACGATCAGCGGTTCTTACATGGGAGGCGTTGCGGAGCTCAAACGAATTGTACGCTTGATGGAAAAAGGCCGCCTGAAACCGGTTGTGGACAGCGTCTATCCTCTTCAGCAAGTGAAACAGGCCATGCAACGCATGTCACGACGCGAAAACTTTGGCAAAATCATTTTAAAACCATGACAACACAAAACTTTCGCCGAAAGGCCCGGCCTCAGGACCTTATTATAAAATTCTTTTTTTTAAACGTTGAACGAATCGCCTCTTTCTTCTTAGGTCTTCGGCGATGAAACGCTCACGTCTTTACCTTTCCGGAATTCGTTTGATGACTCTGAGTGCGGCCGCATTTGCTCTGATGGCGCTATGCGTCAAGATCGCCGCTGAATCAATTCCGCCCGTTCAGATCGTATTCTTTCGCAGCCTTTTCGGCATGATTCTCGTATTACCGATTATTTTTAAAAAAAAGGTCTCTCTTTGGGGACAGGAAAAGATAAAACTAATCGCGCGAGGTGTCAGTGGTTTTATAGCGTTGATCCTTCATTTTTATACCATTTCAAAACTCGGTTTGGGGCTGGCGGTAACGCTCAACTATATCTCCCCCATTTTTGCTGTCATCGGAGCCGTCTTTTTCCTAAACGAAAAACCCAGACTTTTGGTCTGGGGGCTTATCCTGCTTTCATTGGGGGGCGTGCTTTTACTCAATCCTGAACCTCTTACCACCTGGCAACCCGAAGTCTGGCTTGCCCTTCTATCATCCATTTTTGCCGCAATCGCTTACATCACCATCCGGACCATCAAACATCGGGAATCCCCGCTAACCATTATTTTTTATTTCACAATGATCGCAACAATCGGTTCCGTCTTTTTTTTGCGCCGCTGGGTATGGCCCGATCTGTACGGATGGCTACTCATCGCAGGCGTGGTGGTCTTTTCTTTTTACGGACAGCTATGGATGACAACCGCACTGCGCCGGGCGCCACCTTACCTGGTAACGCCTTTCCAGTACTTTCACCCCGTCATCTCTTTCGGACTCGGGTGGTTGTTATGGAAAGACGCGATCACCCCGGGAATGGCGTTAGGGATTTTGCTCATCATCTTAAGCGGCTCACTTATTTCGTTTTTTGAAACGAAAATCCAAACCTCGCAAAAAATCCCAACCCTGCCTAGCGAAACTTCGCTTTAGTTCTTGGCTGATTCTTGGTCCGTAACCTTAAACGCAAAGAACAGATAGCCCAGATTGATCAACAAGCTCAAAAACCACGCAAGGGGAAGATTTCGAACGATCCACCCGAGGGCCACGGATGCTGTAAGAGCAAAACAAGTCAGGCTAAATATCGAACCATACTGGAGTTTACTTTTCCGCATCAGATTCAACAAAAGTCCGATCAGGGAATAAAAAAGCGCCGCGAGAAGTAAAAAACAAAACAAAACGAGAAGAAGTACAAAGGGGATCACCCAGAAAAAAATCCGCTTAACATTTTGATAAATTTGCTTTACGACATCGCCCGTAATCATCACCCGGGACGGCAGTTGCCTGCGTTGGTCATCCGGTTGAGCCGCCTGAAATCCCGCCTGGGTAATATCTCTTTCTTCGATTTGTCCTGGTCCCTGCCTCAGAAATATTTTCTGGGATGTCACAAATACAGGGATATTTCCCATTTCAGACTCCTGAACGATATCCTTATTCATATCAAAGGTCATCAGCGGTCCGAAAACAGGGTGAGACATGGTATAAGGCTGGGGAATATCTTGTCCGAGAGTAAGCCCTGCAGGAGTCCAGACCATAGACGGCAATTCCGTTTGAAGCCAGTTTGCCAATGAATCAGCCTGAGGTACCACCAGAGATGCAAACATCACCATGGCCACCAGAGTCACCAACCCCGCAAGATAGAGGGCGTAAAAAACGCCCCTTGATCCGCCGCTTTGTGCCGCATCGTGATAAACTTTGGGAAGGAAAAGCGCCGTAATGGGAGCTGTAAAAAACGTCATTTTCTTATTCATATTTAATCTCCGTAATTTTAAGTTGAACAGTTCCCGCAGGAACCTGGATCTTTGCCTCTTCGTTGAGAGCCTTACCTAAAAGTCCTTTCCCGATCGGGGAAGTCACCGCAATCTTTCCTTCATCAAAATTAGCTTCATCCTGAGACACAAGAATATACTGAAAAAAATCCTTACTGGTAAGATTTTGCACCTTCACTGTCGCCCCGAGATACACCTTGTCTTTAGGAATATCGTCCAGCTCCACAACCTTGGCATGGGCAACCCGTTCTTCCAGCTCCCGAATTCGCGTTTCGAGTTGATTTTTGGCTTCTTTCGCCGTCTCATACTCGGCATTTTCGCTCAGATCTCCGAAGGCTCTGGCCTTTTCTAGCTGATCCGCCACTTCGCGGCGCTTCGTAGTTTTAAGAAACTTCAGAGATTCGAGCATTTTTTCATAACCTTGCTTTGTGACAACAACTTTTTCGGACATGTTAAACTCCTCCCGTTAACCCCTACTGGGCTTCAAAAAAACCACTGACCATTTTAAAATAACAAATTGTAAACGGTGATCCTCTTTATCAGATCTTTGCCACAACTTTTTTCAGGCTTGCAAACCCGCGTAAGAGCTATCGACAAGACAGGGCACATACCCGGCGTCCTCGATATATCGAACAAGATCGGCAGAACTTAAAACCTTCTCCCCACTCGTGCTTCCTGATTCACGCATAATCCTCTCATCCAGATTGGTTCCACCGATATCATCAACACCGAAAGATAGGGAGGCTTGAGCAAGTTTAAGACCCGTGGCCGCCCCATGGACTCTGATATGAGGGACATTATCCAGCATGAGTCTTGCAATGGAAAGTACTTTCAAATCAAGATACCCGCTCGTCTCGCTCGGGACAGCCTGCGACAATGCCAGAAGCCCCGGTTTTGAACGGGGTTGACAATAGGGCAATGGGATAAACGCCTGAAAACCACCCATCTCATCCTGGAGGGCTCGTATTTTTAACATGTGCTCCACACGATCGTGATCGTTTTCAAGATGCCCATAAAGCATGGTAGCGTTCGTGGGTATCCCAAGCTCATGGGCCGTCCGGTGAACCGCAATCCACTCCTCACCCGATATTTTTTGAGGACATATTTTCCTCCGAACCTCCGGAGAAAATATTTCCGCGCCACCGCCGGGCATGCTGTCTAATCCGGCCTGTTTCAATATTTCAAGAATCCCTCGGATCCCCAAACCCTCACGCTTTGCGATGTCCTTAATCTCTGTTGCACTAAATGCTTTGATAAACAAAGGGATCTTTTTTTCATCTCCGGTCTCGGCCCGTTCTTCCTTTATTTGCCGGAGGCGGTGAAGCATTTCAGCGTAATAGTCTAGCCTGAGCGCCGGGTTGTGTCCTCCCACAATATGCACTTCATTAATATCCCATCGCGCAAGCGCTTCACGAACCCGCGTTTCGATCTCATCCACGGTCAGGGTGTAAGCACCCAGATCTCCGGCATCCCGGGAAAAGGCGCAGAAATAGCACCGCGTGTTGCAAACATTCGTGTGATTAAGATGAAAGTTGACGGAATAATAAACCGTATTCCCATGAAGCCGTTGACGAACCGACTGCGCGAGATCTCCGATTTTGACAACATCCGGGCTACGAAAAAGATCGAGCCCGTCCTCAAAGGACAATCGTTCACGGGTCTCTACCTTAGAATTAATCTTGGAAAGAAAATGATGCGGGTCATCCATGAAACAAATTTACCGTTTGCGGCTTGCGATACGCTTGTGGATCTCTTTTAAAAGTTCGTCGACAAGTTTTTTTTCGGGAACAACCCGTTCCTGTTTTCCGGCAACATAGATCATACCTTTCCCCTTGCCTCCCGTAATCGCAAAATCAGCCCCCTGAGCTTCTCCAGGACCGTTAACGACACATCCCATCACCGCAATCGTAAGCGGGACATCAAACGACGCAGTCCGGGATTCTACTTCACGTGCAAGTTTTGCCGCATCAATTTCCGTACGGCCACAAGTCGGGCACGAGATCACTCTGACGCCTTTCCGAAGTTGCAGGGATTCAAGAATCATTTTCGCAACTTTCACCTCTTCAACGGGATCCGCCGTCAGGGAAACACGCACCGTATCGCCAATACCTTCCTGAAGAAGCGTTCCCACGCCGATGGCATTATAAACACTTCCTCGGACCAGAGTCCCCGCTTCAGTGACGCCGAGATGCAGGGGATATTCAAATTTTTTGCTGGCAAGCCGGTAGGCCTGGATCATAGTAGGGACATCCGTCGCTTTCAGCGAAATCACAATATCTCGGAAATCATGTTGTTCCAGCATCGTCACATGCCGTCGCGCACTTTCCACAAGAGCTTCAGGCGAAGGGCCCATTTTTTCCATCAGATCTTTTTCCAGTGATCCGGCATTAACACCGATCCGGATCGGGATGTGATTCTTTTTTGCTTTCTCCACGACCTCAGCCACTCGATCTTCGTTTCCAATATTCCCCGGATTGATCCGGAGCTTGTCCACGCCCTGCTCAATCGCCTCGATCGCAAATCGGTGGTTGAAGTGAATATCAGCCACAAGCGGGATTTGAATTTTAGGACGGATTTTCCCGATAGCTTTCACGTCTTCATCCGTCGCACAAGCGACCCTTACGATCTCACATCCAACGGCCTCAAGCTGTGCAATTTGCTTAAGCACCGCTTGAACATCGCGGGTATGAACCTTCGTCATGGATTGAACCCGGATCGGCTGACCGTCACCCAAAACAAACTTCCCGACCGTGACAGACCTTGTTTTTTTTCGGGGAAAAATGATCTTAGCTTTCATTTTTAGAAACCGCTGGACACTTTTTTAATTGATCCGGATTCAGCCCTTTCGAGAGCCTCATCGCACAAAATCCTTCTCCGCACATCGAACAATATTCCTCTTGATGAGTTGTCCCTTTGGGCAGACCTTCGTCGTGAACCTTGCGTGCATTTTCAGGATCAAGAGAAAGTTCAAATTGTTTTTCCCAATCAAATGCGAACCGCGCCCGTGCCATCCGGTCATCCCGATCGCGCGCTCCCGGCCGCTGACGGGCAATATCGGCCGCATGAGCCGCAATTTTGTAAGCAATCACTCCTTGCTTCACATCTTCCAGGTTAGGAAGCCTGAGATGCTCACACGGAGTTACATAACAAAGCATCGCTGCGCCCGCCTGGGCCGCAATCGCAGCACCGATCGCGGAAGTAATATGGTCATAACCCGGCGCAATATCCGTCACGAGCGGCCCAAGCACGTAAAAAGGGGCTCCATGACAAACTTTGATCTGCCTTTCAATGTTCATCGGGATCTGGTGCATCGGGACATGCCCCGGACCTTCCACCATCACCTGAACGTCCTGTCCCCACGCCCGCAACGTCAATTCACCAAGAGTCTCGAGCTCCATAAACTGCGCCTCATCGCTTGCATCGGCCAGACATCCCGGCCTCATGCCATCACCCAGGCTGATCGTAACGTCATACTTTCTGCAAACTTCCAGCAGGCGATCATAATCCGTGTAAAGAAAGTTCTCTTTCCCGTGCTCTTGGCACCACCTCGCAAGAATAGCACCGCCACGGCTCACGATCCCAGTCAACCTTTTTTTCACAAGTTCAACATGCTGTAAACGAACTCCCGCATGGATGGTCATAAAATCAACCCCCTGCTTCGCCTGAAACTCAACCACGTCCCAGAAAAGATCCGGCGTAAGCGCCTCCGGCTTCCCCCCCACACGCTCCAGCGCCTGGTAGATGGGGACCGTCCCCACTGGGACTGTACTCGCCCGAATCACCGCCGCCCGGGTTTCATTCAGCAGGGGGCCCGTCGAAAGATCCATAATCGTGTCCGCACCATACCTGACCGCTACTTTGACCTTTTCGAGTTCCTCCGCAATGTTCGAGCCGAGCGCCGAATTACCAAGATTCGCATTGATCTTGCAGGAAACATTGGCCCCAATTCCGATCGGTTCAAGCCCTGAGTGAAAAATATTCGCAGGGATCACAAGCCTCCCGGCGGCAATTTCGTCACGGATAAATTGCGACGACACCGATTCCCGTTTTGCGACCCCGATCATTTCTTCCGTCACCTGCCCTTGCCGGGCATAATGCATTTGGGTTCTCACAGTGTCTCTGTCTCTTTTTTTTACATACTCACTTCGTGAGGGCATAGTTTCCTTTTTCGCACAGCGCACCATGATCCAAGAAAAACATCTTCTCGAAACATTGTGCCGCTTTATGTTAAATAAATGCCGGATCCGCGAGCATTTTCCATCGCGCCCACCAGGCATCCTGTTCCCTGGGAAAATATCGAATCGCCGCCTTCCTGAACTCACGCACCGTTAGAAGAACACGGTTCGGCCAGTGCCCGATCCTGTCAGCAATTTTAAGGATTAACAACTCTAAAGTTTCCAATTCTTTGCTTTCCACCGTGGTATACACCGTGTAGGGAAACTCCGGTGAGGCGGGTCTCAGGCCCGCAGAAATAACACTTGGAAAATCCGCGAAACGCTCTGCGCACAAATTTATTTTTTCATCCGGAATTTGCCAAACAACAAGGAAACGATTCTGTCGGAAGGCCGGTTTTGAACCTCCGGAAATGCCGATCCGTTTCAGATATCCTTTTTGAAAAAGCCCCTGCAAAAGATGAAGCATCACGGATTCTGATATCGCTAAAGTCTCCGCCATCCTGCGAAACGGCTCATCCGTCAACAAAAAATCTTCCTGCAAAAGACGTATCAGCCGGATCTCCTGAAGGGTCAGCTTCGCTTCTCCGGCTCGTTTGATAGATCCGGCCGTTCGATTAACCTGTTCCGGAACCCCACCCGCAAAAACCCGAATCTCTCCGGCACCTTTCAAGATACGTTGGAGCGGAAGAAATAAAGTTTTTTCAGCTTCAGTCTTTTTCTCAAGAATTCGGACATGCGTTTCGAGGTCATGTCCCTCAGGTGCCGTGATATAAAACCAGCCATTGACCTCGTGATCCCGCTGAGCCATGTAAATCACACCCGGATGCTGTCCGATAATTTCCAGTTTTTGCTCTAAACTTTGTTCTGAAAATTTCATGGCCGCCCAGGCACCTTGATAGCCAAAGGAACGGTGATCCCAAATTGGACGAATCCCCGAAAGGTATCCTTCTCTTCTCATCCTTTCAATTCGAAGAATCACATCAGCGCCCTCCAACCCCATTTGTTCGCCCATCACATCAAACGGACGATTGGTCAAAGGGACTCCTTGTCGGAGGAGACTTAAAAGAAGAAGGTCTTTTTCATTAATCATAATAAGTGCGTAGAAGCGGTTTCATAAGTCCCTTTGCATTTCCCAACCCCTTGAAAAACAACGGGTTGGGAATGCTTGTGAAACCGCCTCTAGTATATAGAACTTTATACGCTGTAACCAAAAAAAATATTTCCTTGGAAAATTCCAGCAAACATATTGGGTAGTAAAACAGGATTTTTAATCAATCGCAGGTCAAACCCCTAAAATACTTTTTTAGGCTGAAGATAGGCGGCAGGATCTTTCAAGCAAGACACAAAACTTTAAGCTGACAACCCTGCCAGACCGTCGGCTCCGTAACGATGACGACTGACCTAACCGCAAATCCCTCGTTCGGATTTTTCAAGAAAAACCACGAGCGTTTCAATGGCCGGACTGGAAGGAATCTGTTCACGGATTTCCTTCATCGCGTGTTTAAGGCTCAGGCGAGATTTGAAGATGATCCTGAAAGCTTTTTTAAGGTCCGACTTGTCCTTCGCCGCATACCCCCCGGCACGATCCAGTCCGACGGAGTTAATTCCAAAGGCCGTGGCGGGATGTCCGTCCACCATCATGAATGGAGGGATATCCTGCACCACTTTGGAACATCCGCCGG
>CAYULU010000003.1:0-70153 GCA_964445745.1 uncultured bacterium
GCCCCCTTGCGGCTATTATATCCCGCAAGTGTTGCGTTAAATTACCGGAGCTACCGTACCTCCCAAAACGCGCATCGTATCCGTTTGCGCAGGCCTCAGCGCTTCGACCTGATCACGGTTGATGCTCGTTATCCCTTTTGACGCGAGCAATTCCATAAAGGAATCAATATCCGCCCTGCTTTCAGCCCGGGTCGAGGGCAGAATATAAATAGTTTCCTGTAATTCCGGATCTTCGGGTACTGCTTCGGAGGTTCTGGAAGATAAAGGATTGCCGGTGGGAATCGCAGCACCGGATGGGATGAGGGCATCCGTCGTCGGGCTCGCCGCGTTAGCTTGTTCAAGCGTCACGGTAGGCACTGGCTGATTTGATTCGTTCAAAACCGCTTGGTTAACAGCGGCAAAGGAAGTGGGCATGGGAACCCCGCTGAAAATAAAAAAAATGGTTGTGAAAATCACAGCCGTCTTCTGAAAAAAACTATTTTTTTTAAAGCCAATTTTTAGGATATTTTTTTCTTCCAATCTTTTGGTGTCCATTGGAGCACCTCCTTTTTTATTTTACATCTTTAAGGACTTTAATAAGTATTTTAAAGACTTTTAATTTCTGACTTAACATTAACATATTTTAATGTTTTGTCAATCCGGGGCTATTTTTTACTATAAGAAATAGAGTCTGGACTGGAATACAAACAGATCTTGGATTTTCGATCACAGCTTGCGGGGATTTCAAGCGGCCGGCGTTTTAAGTGTCTGACGATCGTAGATGATTTCACCAGAGAAGTGCTGGCTCTCAAAGTCGATAGTTCGATCCCGGAACTTTGGGTGATCCGGGTACTGGACCAATTGAAAGCAACAACAGGTCTTCCCAGGTTCATCCGGGCCGATAACGTACGGTCTGGAGTTCAGCAGCAAAGCTTTAGACGAATAGGCGTGGCAGAACGGCGTGAAGCTTGATTTCATCGAGCCAGGAAAGCCGACACAGAACGCGTTCATCGAAAGCTTCAACGGAAAATTCCGGGAAGAGTGTTTGAACGAGCACTGGTTTTACAATTTGGAAGAAGCTAGAATCACGATCGAAGAGTGGCGAGCGGATCACAACGGCTTTCGGCCGCACAGCTCGCTGGAGGGCCTGACTCCTAATGAATTCATCAGGCAATATGAATCAGTTTTAACAACTCAAAGCACCACGGATCTCCACTTAGAAGTGGTACAGCTAAAGGGGTAAGGTCATCACTTGGCTCATTTTTCCATGAAGCATCATGACCCGCCTCCGTTTGTTGTCTTTTTCACCCGCTGGGTGAAAGGTTCACTTTCCCCAACCCATTATAACAACGGAGGCTTCTTACTTTTATTGATTCCTATTCAGGAGTTAGGGTTGATTCCGGTCTTTCAAGTGTAACAGTTTATGCTCCAATCTCGAGAAAAACGCAAGGATCATCAATGCAAATGCCGTTCCCAAAATCGCCGCTTGATAGGCCCCCAACCCGCATGCAAGTCCAATTCCGCAAACCACCCAAATCCCCGCCGCGGTCGTAAGCCCCCGGATACGCTCCTGGGACCGTATAATCGCTCCGGCTCCCAGAAAACCGATACCTGTTACCACCTGACCGGCGATCCGTCCCGGGTCAATATTTGCAAGACCTTTATACATTTCAAAAATGTTGACTGAAACGAGCATCATGAGCGCGGACCCAAGGCTGACGAGAGCATACGTCCTGAAACCCGCCTCCTTGCCATGAGCGCCGCGTTCCAATCCGATCAGGGCACCCAGCAAAGTCGCCGCACCTAATTTGATCACCATATCCCAATCTTGAAAATCCGTCCATGCACACATAAAACCTCCTCCAACGTCAGGCAAACGACCGACGGGAAACAAAACCGTTATTCATTCTCCGTTAACCGTTTCCCTTGTGTATTGTCAACGCGGGATCTCCCGTCATATTCAATGTCGACCAGATTCCCTTTTTATAAAGCTCGTATCCCCGCTTGGCAATCATCGCGCCATTGTCCGTCGAAAGGGAAATCGGCGGAAACCAGACTTGATACCCTCTGGCGCCAGCCTCCCACCCGAGTTTTTTCCTAATATAGGAATTTGCGCTAACCCCTCCCCCAACCACAATGTCGGAAACTCCTCTGTCTTCAGCAGCATCCAACGCTTTATCGACTAGCCAGCCAATGACTGCATGCTGGAAACTCGCGGCAATATCTTCCTTCGAAGGTGCGTGCGGTTTTGGATGTCCTGTCTTCGGATCCTTCACCAGATAGAGAACCGCCGTTTTGATCCCGGAAAAACTGGTATTGAATCGCCTCTGGAGTTTGGGCCGTGTGAAAAGGACAGCCTTGGGATTCCCTTTTTTTGAAAGCGTGTCAATAACCGGCCCGCCGGGATATCCAAGGCCGAGAATCTTTGCAACTTTGTCATACGCTTCCCCCACCGCGTCGTCGATCGTCTCACCTAGAACTTTTATGTTTTCGTGATCACAATACGTAATCATCGTGTGGCCGCCGGAAACAAGAAGTCCGATGAATCTTTTCGGAGCCGGCCTTTCAAAAAAGTTTGAAACAAGATGCGCTTCCATATGATTCACTCCCACAAGAGGAATCTCCAGTTCATAGGCAATCGCTTTAGCAAATGAAACTCCGACAAAAAGTGATCCGATAAGCCCAGGCCCCCGGGTCACCGAGATCAAATCAAGATCCGAAGCTTCTATCTTTGCTTCTTCCAGAGCCTCATGGAAGACGCACTGGATTTGCTCCATTGAATGCCGGGATGCAATTTCAGGTACGACTCCCCCAAATTTTTTATGACGAAAAAGACTTGAGGAAATAATATTGGAAAGAATTTTAGTGCCGTTTTTTATTACCGCACACGAGGTTTCATCACACGATGTCTCTACGCCAAGCGTGTAGAGGGGCAAACGGGAAACAGGGGACGGGCTACATTTCTTCTTTTTCTTTCTACGTGCTACTTTCCCCGAACTTTTCATTCTACGTTCCGTGCTTTCCCGTTATCCGAGCTTGCGCCGAAGTATTTCGTTCGTAAGCTGGGGGTTCGCCTTACCCTGTGTTTCTTTCATCACAAAACCCACGATCGCCCCAATCGCTTTTTGCTTCCCCGCTTTAAACTCTTCCACAGCCCTAGGATTTGCGGCAATCGCTTTCTCCACTGCTTTTTCAATAAGCCGGGTATCGGAGACCTGAACAAGTCCTTTTTCTTTTACGATTGTTTCGGCATCTTTCCCGGCCTCAAACATCATCCCAAGAACATCTTTGGCCATTTTTCCCGAAAGTGTCCCATCTTCAATCAGCTTAAGTAGCCCGGCAAAATTTCCTGGCGGTACCGGACAACTTTCAATCACGAGATTTTTTATATTCAGAACCGCAAGCAGTTCCGTAAGAATCCAGTTACTTGAAGTCTTGGCCGCCGCCCCGGCTTTGACCACATCTTCAAAATATTCGGAAAGTTTTTTATCTTCCACAAGCGTGTAGGCATCGTACTCTGAAAGACCGTAATCCGCCATAAAACGCTTAGCGCGATCCAGAGGAAGTTCCGGTAAGGTCTTTCGGATCGCCTCCACGGTTTCGCGCGCCAAAGTAAACGGTACGAGATCCGGATCCGGGAAATAGCGATAATCATGCGCATCTTCTTTGGAACGCATCGAATAGGTCATGCCTTTCGGGTCATCCCAGAGCCGTGTTTCTTGTACAATACTCTCCCCATCCTCAAGTGCCCGAGTCTGTCGCTCAATTTCATATTGAATAGCATACTCAACCATCTTGAATGAATTCAGATTCTTGATCTCAACTTTGGTGCCAAACTTCTCTTGGCCTACGGGACGCACCGATACGTTCGCGTCACATCTCAAACTTCCTTTTTCCATATCACAGTCACTCACTTCCGCGTACTGCAAAATCGTTTTGAGCGCCTTAAGATAATCATAAGCTTCCTGGGGTGACCGAATATCAGGCTCCGAAACAATTTCAAGAAGGGGCACACCGCCGCGATTGTAATCAACCAAACTACCATCCGCGATCCCTTCATGAATCAGTTTTCCCGCATCTTCTTCAAGGTGCGCGCGGGTGATCCCGATCCTTCTGGTCACAAACTGATCCGGGGTAGCTCCGTTTTCGCTTGCAAAACCTGTCTCATTGTCAATTTTTGTTTCAATATCCACATAACCCCGCCCGTTCACGGGCATATCATATTGCGAGATCTGATAGGCCTTCGGAAGATCAGGATAGAAATAATTTTTTCGATCGAATTTAAGCCTCTCAGCCACTTGACACTGGAGCGCAAGACCTGCCCTGATCGCAAGTTTCAACGCTTCTTCATTCACCACAGGAAGCGATCCCGGCCACCCCAGACACACCGGGCATGTGTTTCTGTTCCCTTCTTCTCCGAAAGTGGTAGGACACGAGCAGAAGAGTTTACTTTTTGTTTTTAACTGAACATGGACTTCAAGTCCAATCACTGGTTCAAAATTCATTTTATCTTCACTACCTCGTTCTATTTCCAGCCATCATATCTCTTTTTTTCACCAACACAGATGATACCTCACAAAAAACCGCGAAACAGGTTCCTAAAAAACTATGAATTGGATTTAAGCGCCACATAAAAATAGGGGGAACTCGAACAATTCATGGCCCCATACACTTTAAAGCCCGTATCTGTCAGCTGTATTCTGTTGTTATCATAACTACTTTGATAAATCTTTTTGGCATACGATCCCGACATCGTATTTGTTTTAACGCGGTCTCTGCTACAGTCGCCGCCCCCAGCATAGCCTGTGATGTACACAAAATCCGGTTTAAACCCCACATCTATCGTTTTCCATAAGCTTGTATCACTTCCGGAGTAACTCCCCATTTTGCACTGCAAATTACCACCTCCACCTATTAAATCTTTCCACTCCCCATTCTCATAGGCCCGGAATTTATTGGTGTTTGAGTTGTAATAAATCATCCCATTGACGCCCGTAGCAGGATCGCCCGCAGTGCTCTTCCGAGGAACAATAATGGTACTGCCGTTCCCGACAATGTCCAGTTTGGCAGCCGGAACAGATGTCCCGATTCCAACATTGTTCGCATCCGTCACAACCAACCCCATCCCGGAACTGCCACCAGCCTCAAGCGCAATCGTTTCATTAGATGCATCCGGACCAGTAGCCTTAAGTTGCTTATAATCCCCGTACGGCGCAGGATAATAAGTCGTAAGAGTAAATTTCTTTTCATTCTCCGCATAAACCGGGGACGTTACCCCGCTCAACAGTAACACAATAATTAGAAAGTTCTTGATATGCATCCCTCACCTCCTGTCGACCCTGTTTAGGAACAAATATTTTGCTAAATCACAGAACTATTTTTATAACCCCTTCATGCAACAACTTCTGCCATATTCAGATTACTGATACCCACCGAAAATACCTGAAGATCATCTTCGACCCTACAAGATACACAAAAACTACCGAGACAATGCTTCAGGACGGTTCAGGAACCAGGTAACCGTTTTTTGCAATCCTTCGTCAAAAAGGACTGTGGGACGGTATCCCATCCGTTTTTTCGCTTTTGTGATATTCGCCAAAGTTCGGCGCACATCTCCGGAGCGCTTGGGACAAAACTTGACCTTCAGCGTTTTAACTCCCATGCATTTCCGGAGCGCTTGGACAATTTCCAGGATGCTTTTCTCCTCGTGGCACCCGATGTTGAATGATTCTCCCTTGGCCAGGGGATGATCCATGGCAATTAGGTTCGCGTTCACAACATTGTCGATGTAAACAAAATCACGGGACTGTCGGCCGTCCCAGTGAACCATGACGGGGTTCCCCAGCTTGATTTGACGGATAAAAATCGGGATAACATTGGAGTACTGTGATTTTGGATCCTGACGCGGACCAAAAACGTTAAAATAGCGGAGCGCCACCGTTTCAAGACCATAAAGCGCGGAAAAGTTGCGACAATAATATTCTCCCATCATTTTGGAGGCCGCATAAGGAGATTCCGGCATCGGCCGTTCCTGTTCAGAAGTAGGAAAGTTTTTCGTCTCTCCGTAAATCGCCGAAGAAGAAGTAAAAACAACCCGTCTTACTTTGGCGTCACGCGCTGCAAGCAGAACATTCAGGGTACCCCTGACATTCACTTCGTGAGTTTCCTCCGGATCCTCGCAGGATTGAGGCACCGATGCAATCGCGGCCAAGTGGAAAACATAATCCACGCCCTTCATTATTTTTTTGACCGTTTTAGGGCATCGGATGTCACCCCGAACTAGGTCGATGGAACGGATCGAATCACTCAGGTTTTCCACCTTACCTCGTGAAAAATTATCCAGGATGCGAACCCGGTATCCTTTCCGGAGAAGGGCATCCATAATATGGGAACCGATAAATCCGGCGCCACCCGTCACAAGGCAAACCCGCTTTTTCTTCATCTTTTAACTCTTCTTCAGATCGAAATAAATTGGTAGATAGGTTGGTAGAACAGAAAAAAGGCGATTGAGCGCCAGGCTCCCTCTAACATCATACTGTCGCAGTATTGCTATCTGATGCATTTAAAAAAAGGCACATCCGGCGTACCTTAATTCCGTTAACAAGGAGCAAACCACTCAACTTTGGCATAACAATTCCAGCATTCCATATTTCAGCAGAATTCTTTTTAAGCTTGGCTTTATAGCCACCGACCTTCTCGATCAGCTTCTTGCCCAATGGTGAATCCGTCAGATAATCATATCCGCAAATCAGAAGCACGCTGTCCTTTTTCTCCAGCAAAAGCCCTTCCGGCACCATATCAATTGAAACTGCATCGTTCATCCCCGCCATTCCGTCGGCCGCCATTTGCATTTCGTGAAGAAATTTTCGAGCCGGGACATCTTCGGTTAATTCAGCCGCCCGGTCAGCCAGCATCTTATACCCCCGAAGGGACGCCAACCTTTCGAGATAAAAACGAAGATAGGTGGCTTGACGGGGCGTGTAATGAGTGTTGTTCAAAAGCGCAATGGACTTGTTTTCGGGAATGCCGATTCTCACGAGAGAATCCTTATTGATCTTGTAAAGATCAATCCGGTCTTTATCATTGACTAACTGGTCCGCGGTGTTATTGATATTGCTGACGGTCATCACGGCAGAAGCAATCAATCCGAACGGTATAAAAAAATTCGCAACCATCACCACACCCCGCCCACCCATTTCCTGTTTGGCTAATGAGGAAAGTTTTTCCTGGAGTTGTTCATTTCGCGAGTAAACATCGACCCCAAGTTTTTGGGCAATCTGGCGTTTGGTGGAGCTTAGGAAACTATCCCCTTTTTCTCCCTCTTCTTTCGTACGAAACGCATCGCCAACCTTGTCCCCAACCCTTCCCGCGGCAGTGCCAAGTCCTTTCGCAGAATTAACGGGGTGAAGGACTAAATTTTTAAGCCCCCTGCCAGTCCCCTTGACGGATTCAATCGCACCATCCGCCACACCACTGGCCGTGTCCTTATGCTCATCAAGTTGTCCGATAACTGCCGATTCATGAATCCATTTTTTTAAATCCAACAAACCTTCCACCTGGATTTTAACTGTATTGTTGGAAACTGAAAAAATGAGAAAACCTGGATTGTAGGGATCTTCACGCGTCGAGTTCACTTTGTGGTAGCGTGAGCTTTCAGCAAACTGCGTGGCGGGCAGATTGAGATCGCTCCATGGGATCTCTGCGCGAGCAATATTCGGAAGACTAAAAATAAGACACAGGGAAAGGACGGCAATTCGTTTTACAATCATGCTTCACCCCATTCGAGTTGATCGACCCTGGAGGCTTTCTGGAAGCATACGGCCGATTTTACCATCTCTGGATTAATTCACACTTGACACTCGCGTCACTCTCCCTGGGCATCAACCAGAGAGACCTCTCTGACAAGATTCAGGGCATTATCATATTTTTTAAGTTTCCTGCCCACCAGCACAACCACACCTCCATCGTCCGCTGCAACCATGGAAGGCTGTCCCACGCAACATGCCACCGTTTTCTCGTTACCTCTCTCTTCCCCACCCGTATCCCCCGTAATTCCTGAGAGCTCCGGCCCTTCTATCGCCAAAGCAAAAGGCAACAAGCTCAACATGATGATCGCAAGAAAATAGAAGGTTTTTTGCGTAACCATACCTGCCAAAGAAGTGTGTCGTCTGAACAAGCTTAAGCCTTGCCCGCGGAACCAAGCACCTTCTCGTTTTTGTGTTTATACATCGCAATCAGCGCGTCCCGGGCTGGGCCAAGATATTTACGCGGATCGAATTCCGCAGGTTTTTCTCTGAAAACTTTACGAACGGCGGCCGTCATCCAAAGCCGCCCGTCGGAATCAATATTGACCTTGCAAACCGCAGATTGAGCGGCCTGCCGGAGTTGCTCCTCAGGGATACCGATAGAATCCTTCAGTGCGCCACCGTTATCATTGATGATTTTCACCGCCTCCTGAGGAACGGACGAAGACCCGTGAAGCACTATCGGGAAACCAGGAATTTTCTGCTCAATTTCCTTCAGGATATCAAATCGGAGCGGGGGCGGAATAAGAATCCCTTCCGCATTCCTCGTACACTGTGCCGGCTTAAACTTATTGGCACCGTGTGAAGTCCCGATCGAAATCGCAAGGGAGTCCACGCCGGTTTCCTTGACAAATTTGACCACATCATTCGGGTCCGTATAAGTTGAGTGCTCGGCACTCACTTCATCTTCAATCCCGGCCAAGACACCCAGTTCCCCCTCCACCGTCACATCATACTTGTGAGCCAACTCAACCACCTGTCGGGTCAACTCAATATTTTTCTCAAATGAATGGTGGGATCCGTCAATCATGACCGAAGAAAAACCAGATTCAATGCAAGACTTGGCAAGTTCAAACGTGTCCCCATGGTCCAGATGAAGGGCCATCGGGATAGGCTTAAGGCCCTTTTCTTTGGCGTAAGCCTTCATCATCTCCACCGCCCCTTTCCCCATGTATTCAAGGAGCGTTTGATTGGCATACTTTCGCGCACCGCTTGAAACCTGAAGAATCACGGGAGATTGTGTCTCGACGCATGCCATCACGATGGCCTGGATTTGCTCCATGTTGTTGAAGTTATAAGCCGGGATGGCGTACCCACCCTTCATGGCGTTGGCAAACATCTCGCGCGTATTAACAAAACCAAGCTCTTTGTAAGTAACCATTTCATGACTCCTTTTTTAATTTGAAATTTCAGATTTTGGAAAATCAGTAATTCTCGATCCAGATTTCGAAATGTCCCTTCGGGTGATCGCACACCGGGCAACGCTCTGGTGCTCTTGAGGCTTCCACAATATAGCCGCATTCCAGACATTTCCAGAACACCTTGCCGTCCTTGACAAAAAGTTTATGCTGTTCCAAAGCATCATGAAGTTTCCGGTAGCGAGTCTCGTGGCGCTTTTCAACCATCGATACATGCTTGAACGTGCGGGCCACTTCCGGGAACCCTTCTTGATCCGCTGTTTCCGCAAACGCGGGGTAAAGATCCGACCATTCTTCCTTTTCCCCGTTTGCGGCAGCTTCAAGATTCTTAAGAGTATCCGCAAATGCAATCGGATACGACGCGCGAATTTCCTGCATTGCGTCCTGCAAGCCACCCGCCAGAAGATGCTTATAAAACAATTTCGCGTGTTCTTTTTCGTTGTCCGCAGTCTCCATAAAAATATTGGAAATCTGCCGGTATCCCTCCTTCATGGCCGTGGAAGCATAATAGGTGTAACGCATCCGTGCCTGGGATTCACCAGCGAAAGATTTCATAAGATTTTCCGAGGTTCGTGTCCCTTTCAGGTCTTTCATAGAATTTCTCTCCTAGTTGCATTATGTTAACGGGAAATGAACGAAAGATTCAGACGTTGAATTGAGTAAAGCGAGAGGATTATATCAAACCTCTTTCAAATGTAAACCATCGATGACTGGATCCCAGAGGCCCAAAACTATCTCGTCATGCTTGGGGGAAATTGGGAGAACGGATGATCAGGAGCTTCCGACCTCATACTTTCCGTCAGGCCGCCGGTGAATTTTTCCATCAAGTTCCAGCTTTAAGAGCGTTCCGGGTAGCTCCCCCGGATCAAGCCCCGTGATATCAAGAATTTCATCCGTCATTAAACTTCCTTCTTCGTTCAGCGCCTCAATCACGCAATTTGAATTCTCCCCTGCCGGCAAGAGAGGCGTTTCCCTTTCAGGATTTTGAGGTTTAGGCAGAAAGTCTTTCTCATCCACAATCCTCTTGAATGAACAAACAACGGATGCACTCGAAACAGGGGCAGACACCTCGGTTGAAAAAACTTTCCACCTTCCTGAAAGGGCCTCGAAAACCTCTTCCGGGCTCTCCACGAGAGCGGCACCTTCCTTGATCAACTGATGGGTTCCACGCGAGGTTAATTGATCCACAGGCCCCGGGATCGAAAACACTTCTCGCCCCTGATCCAGCGCTTCATGGGCTGTAATCAGAGAACCGCTCCGCGAGTGGGCCTCCACTACAAGGACTCCATGACTGAGACCGGAAATAATCCGGTTGCGTCTGGGAAAGTTTTCTGCAAGGGGCGGCGTCCCGATCGCATATTCACTTATCAGAACGCCTTTTCGGGCAATCTGCTCAAACAATTTCACATGTTCTTTAGGATAAACAATGTCGATCCCGCAACCCAGTACTGCGATCGTCCTCCCATACGGTACATCCAGGGCAGCTTCATGCGCCGCCTGATCAATGCCGCGCGCCAACCCCGAAACGATCGTGATACCTTTAGAGGCTAACTCCCCTGAAAACCTTTTAGCCTGTGTCCGGCCATAAAAACTCGGGTGACGGGTTCCAACGATCGCTAAGGCATTCTCATCATTGAACTCAAATCTCCCTTTCATGTAAAGGACCAGGGGCGGATCAGCAATTTCTTTAAGCGAGACCGGATAAGCGTCCTCAAGAATTGCACAAAGTGAAACCCCCTTCTGCCAGCATAAGGAAAGTTCTTTTTGCGGATCGAAAGTAATGTGCCCGACAGCACTCTGGGAATCCAGCAACTCGACCACCCGGCCCGGGCAATGCCCTTCCGCAAAAAGATTTCGCGCCCGGCGGCGATCTTCAATACCAAGACGGTTTAGAAGGAGCAAGGCCATCCAGTCTTTTTCAGAAAGCGAATTCATAAGCGACCAAGCTTCGAAGAACGTGTGTTGGAAGCATACATATCGCAAATTTTCATGAGAAGAGGATACGATAAAATTGTTTATAGATCAATATATATTTCATTTTCCATCAATCTTGTAGCGTATGATCCCCTTGGGGAGGAAAAGGGGGTTACTTTGCGCCGAAGAGACGAAGAATATTGCGGATTTCGCCGGCAGGAATTCCTGCTCGGATCATGACTTTACCGATTCGCACGGGAAGAACGAACCGGAGCTGGCCTTGAGCTTTTTTCTTATCTCTCATCATAGCTCGAAAACTGGCGGCAGTATCAATTTTCAATGCATCGACTGAAACCGGCAAACCAAAGGCCTTGAGCAAATTCATTTGTCGCTTCACAAAACCCGGCGAACAAATACCAAGCTCGGCCGCAAGATGAGCCGCCATCACCATTCCGATCGCGACAGCTTCTCCATGGACAATTTTTTTATACCTTGTGGCATTTTCAATTCCGTGACCAAAAGTATGTCCGTAGTTAAGAATGATCCGCTCCCCACGGGTTTCAAACTCATCCCGGATGACAACTTCCGCTTTGATTCGTGCCGAATCGGTTACGATTCTTTCCAGAGCGGCCGGATTTTTATTAAGGATTTTGGAGGCGTTCGATTCAAGAAAGTCGAAAAGGCCCGGATCGCGGATAACTCCATACTTCACGACTTCCGCAAGCGATGCCCTAAGCTCGCGTTCAGGGAGCGACTTCAGCACATTCATATCCGAAACCACAAGGGCGGGAGGATAAAATGAACCCATCATATTTTTCCCCTCGGGCAAGTTAATCCCTGTCTTCCCGCCAATCGAGCTGTCGACCTGCGCCAGGAGTGTCGTCGCAACATTAACATAAGGAATCCCGCGCAAATACACAGAGGCGGCAAACCCCGAAAGATCGCTTACGACCCCCCCTCCTATCGCCAAGATCCCGTCCGTTCGTTCAAAACCCTTGGCAAGAAGATTGCGAAGCAACCGAAAGAGCTCCGCCTGTGACTTAGCCTGCTCTCCGTCCAATACCTTGTGAAAATAAACAGTATATCCGTTTCTTTTCAAGGAACCGGCGGTAGAACGCGCGTAGACCGAAACTCCGGTTTGAAAAATAACCATCACTCGAGCCTTGGGACGAAAAATTCCCTTAACAAACTGGCCGATCTTCCCCAAGAGCCCCTTGCCGATTACAACCTTGTACTTTCTCTTTTGACTATCAACGGGAATGATTTTCATTCTACCTTCTTATTGTTTTAAATGTCTCATGATCTTCCGGGCCACCGATTCAGGAGACAAACCATCCGTCATCACGGAAAAATCACACGTGGTCTTATACCTGTCCCCCCGCCCTTCCAGAATTCTTTCGAGCGATCCCCTCGGATCCGAAGTATTAAGGAGCGGCCGGTTTTTGTTCTGACAAACCCTCTCCCATAAAACAGGAAGGGACGCTTCCAAAAAAATCACCTTCCCTGTCATTCGCATCTGTTCAACGTTTTCGTCCCGAAGAACAATCCCGCCGCCGGTTGAAAAAACCTGTCTCTCTTTCAGAGAGAACTCCTTAAGTACGCAGGTCTCCACATCACGGAAATACGGTTCTCCTTCAGAAGAAAAAATTGCGGTGATCGAACGGCCTTCTTTTTTTTCAATTTCCGAATCAAGATCGATAAAACCATAACTCATCAAGGCGGCCAACGCCCTTCCGGTAACACTTTTCCCGGCGCCCATCATTCCGGTAAGGTATAGATTAGGCACAAATTTGCCTCAAATAACCCTCGTAATTACGCCGGATTTCCCTCATCGAATCTCCGCCAAATTTCTCAAGAAACGAACGAGCGAGCACATAAGCCACAAGGGACTCCCCGATAACACTTCCCGCCGGGACCGCGCAGAAATCACTCCTCTCAAAGTCAGCCCTCTCAGCTTTTCGGGTTTTCATATTCACAGAGCTTAGGGGACTCGCAAGGGTCGCGATGGGTTTCATGGTCACTTTCACAACCACAGCCTCTCCGTTGGTCATACCGCCTTCAATCCCGCCCGCACGATTGGTCTTGTGATAATAACCTCTTGCCTTGGAATAAAAAATTTCATCGTGAGCCTCAGAACCCCACAGGGATGCAAGCTGGTCACCGACGCCTATCTCAATCGCCTTGGCAGACTGCTGGCTCATCAGAATTTGCGCAAGTTGGGCGTCAATCTTTCGCTCGTAGTGCACATAAGAACCCAACCCGATCGGCAAGCCTTCTGCTCGTATTTCATATTTGCCGCCAAGAGTATCTTTCTGTTTCTGGGCTTTTTCAATCGCCCGGATCATCGCTTGTTCTGTTTTCCTGCAGATACAGTTCACCAGAGAGCCTTTGGTGAGCCTGCGAATTTCGTCCACCGAGAACACTTCTTTTGGCAGCACCGCCGGTCCGATCTGGATCACATGCCCCGCAATCTCGATTCCAAATTCCCTAAGAAAAAGTTTACAGACCGCCCCCACAGCAACCCGCATCGTGGTCTCCCGTGCGCTCGAACGTTCCAGAACCGAGCGAATGTTCTGATGGTATTTGAGGGATCCCGCAAGATCCGCATGACCCGGCCGCGGCCGCTCAATAGAGGGGAGGACATCGACCGTATGGTCTTTATTTTTCAAGAGCAACCCCATCGGAGCTCCGGTCGTTTTTTTCCGGATGACCCCACCCATGATTTCAACATAATCCGTCTCGATTTTTTGTCTTCCGCCACGCCCAAACCCTTCCTGGCGGCGGCGCAATTCGCCGTTAATATAATCCATATCAACCCCAAGTCCGCTTGGCATGCCTTCCAGAATTACAGCCATATACCTTCCGTGAGATTCACCGGTCGTGATATAGTTCAGCATAGATCAGACTCCGTATAGTGTTGACAAAAAATTTAAAATTTTCGCACCCTCAAAAAAGAAGATGACCGACATGAGAGCCAAAAAAGGGCCGTACGGTATGGTCTCCTGTCTTTTCACAAAACGATAAAAAATCGCATAAGGAAGCGCAATAAACGGGGAAAACATGAAAACAAGCAACGTCTTTTCAATCCCGATAAATGCCCCGGTCATCGCCAGAAGTTTGATGTCTCCGCCCCCCATACTTTCCTTACGAAACACAAGCTTCCCAAGCCAGCCCGTAAGCACAAGAATAGCGCCCCCGCCGATCAAACCGATCGCACTCGCAAAGAGTTTATGATACCACAAGCCCTCTGGAAAGGCGCTCGTATTCAAAACACTCACCACGAGGCCAAAAAACATGCCGGGGATTGTAATTAAATCGGGAATGAGACCCGTCTCCAAATCAGTCAGCGTCACCACAATCATCGCCGAAACAAAAACAACGGCGATCGCAAACCCCGTTGAAAGTCCATACGTTCGCCAAATCAAAAGCCAGCTAACAGCCGTCAAAAGCTCTACAAAAAAGTAACGAAATGATATCGGTCGTTTACATCGGAAACATTTGCCCCCAAGAATCAAGTAACTGAGGATCGGGATGTTTTCATACCAAGGAATTGGAATTTTGCATTTGGGGCAATACGAACCCGGCCATACAATCGAAAGTTCCCGCGGCATCCGGTGGATACAGACATTCAAAAAACTTCCAACAATCGCCCCAAACATGAAAACAAATGCAGTATACAATGGTTCCATCATGCTCCGCCTTTCAGTCGAATCTTCTCCATCAATGCCTCACGCATGACCGAAACCGGAGCCTTACGCCGGGTCCAGCATTCGAAGGCACGTACCCCCTGATAAAGCAACATACTGCTACCATTCAAAGTCCGGTGCCCCCGTTTTTTCGCAGCCGCAAGAAACGCGGTCTCAACCGGGTTATAAATCAAATCCATAAAAAGTTTGGGATCGTCTTTTTTTTGCAACACTGTCCGCCCACGCAAAACCTTTCCCTTTTTTCTTGCGTTCGGAATCCACTCTGCCGAAACGGGCAAGGGGTCATCTTTTTTGAGACCGAGTGGCGTCGCATTAACAACCAGGTCCGCTTGCGCAATCAGAGAACCAATTTCAGGATCTCCCGCTCGAAGCGGCAAACATTCTGTTCCTTTAAATATTTTTTGAAAATCCCGGATGATGTTTTCGGCTTTACCTGGAACCGCATCCACAACCGACAATTTTCTTATACCTCGCAAACACAGTCCATAAGTAACGGCCCGCGACGCCCCGCCCGCACCAAGAACTACTGCTTTTTTGTTACGGGGACAAAAATGTCCTTCACGAGATAACGTGATCAAAAATCCTTCCATATCGGTGTTCGTGCCACACCAGCGATTTCCTTTTCTATAGACTGTGTTGACCGCTCCAATGGCTCGCGCTTCAGGAGAAATCTGATCGAGAAACTTCAGCACCACTTCCTTGTAGGGTACTGTAACGTTAAATCCGGACAGTTGGGACTTTTTGATGTACCTCATGGCATCGCGAAAACCCGCAGAGTCTAGCTCCAGGACAATATAGTTGGCATCTATCCCAAGTGCACGAAATCCGGCCTCGTGCATATCGGGAGATAATGTGTGAGCCAGGGGATAACCAAAAATTCCGAACAGTTGGAATGGGGCTGGCGGCTTCACACGGGCGACGGTGTTTGAACCGGCTTGGGTTCCTGAGACAACTTATTTAACGCAAAAAGATATGCGTGTACACTGGCTTCGATAATGTCGGTGCTTGTCCCACGCCCCGTAACCTCTTTAGGGCCCACCGCAAGTTTCACGACCACTTCACCCAAAGCGTCTTTACCACCGGTAACAGACTGTAAACCATAGTGCGCGACCTGGGCCTTCGACTGAACAACCCGCTCAATCGCCTTGTAGCACGCATCAACGGGACCATCTCCGGTCGAGCTGGATTCACTGACCTGTCCATGATAAGAAAGGCGGACCGTGGCAAAAGGTTTTTGTCCCGTTTCCGAAACCACCTTCATCGAAACAAGCTTCCATGCCTCCGGAATTTGAGCCATCTGATTCTGTAAAATTGCTTCGAGATCCTCGTCGAAGATATATTTTTTCTTGTCAGCCAGCGCTTTAAACTTAGCAAAGGCATCATCCATTTCTTTCGGGGACAGATGGAATCCGAGTTTTTTTACGCGTACCGCAAACGCGTGCTTGCCGGAAAGCTTACCCAACATCAGCTGGCTTCCGGAAAGTCCGATTTTTTTCGGATTCATAATCTCGTAGGTCTGCCGCTTTTTCAAGATACCATCCTGATGAATCCCGGAAGCATGCCAAAAGGCATTGCGCCCGACAATCGCCCTATTGGGCTGAACTACCATCCCGGTAAGATGCGACACCAACCGGGAAGCTTTGGTGATTTCAGACAACTTGATGTCCGTGTAACAATGCATAAAATCCTTGCGGGTATCGATCGTCATAACAATCTCTTCCATGGAGGCATTCCCGGCACGCTCTCCGATCGCGTTCACGGTACATTCCACCTGGTTGGCACCGGCCAAAATCGCCGCGAGCGAATTCGCGGTCGCGAGACCAAGGTCGTTATGGCAGTGAACCGACAAAACCACTTTTTTACCGAATTCCGGATTTTTTTTGATTAAAAACCTCATAAGCTCGGAGAATTCCTGGGGCACCGTATAGCCGACCGTGTCAGGGATGTTGATTGAGGTTGCACCGGCATCAATCGCGGCCCGCACCACTTGGGCAAGAAAATCCCGTTCGGTCCGCGAAGCGTCTTCCGGTGAGAACTCGATTTGGCGGAAATCTTTTTTGGCAGAACGAATATTCTTAACCGCCATTTCGATGATCTCACGCTTGTCTTTTTTAAGCTTGAAATCACGATGAATTTGCGATGTCGCAAGAAAAACATGTAACCGTTTTTTCGCGGCTTTTTCGAGAGCCCGGCGACAAGCGTCAATGTCCTTTGGAACCATGCGGGAAAGGCCGCAGATCACAGGTTTTCTTACCTGTTCCGCCACCAAGCTCACAGCCTTCATCTCGCCTTCCGACGAAGCAGGAAACCCCGCTTCAATAACGTCGATATTGAGACGCTCAAGCTGTTTTGCGATTTTAAGCTTTTCTTCGGGAGTCAGGGAGGCCCCTGGCGATTGCTCGCCATCTCGCAACGTTGTGTCAAAAATATATATCCTCCGAGCCGCCTTCATGGTTTCAATACCGTCTCTCTTTCCTTATGAATTGCGAAAGCCCCGAATCACGAGCTAACTAACCTTACTTTTTACTTCTTGTTAATAAACTCCATCATCTTGCGAAGTTTTTCGCCAGTTGATTCAATGGAATGTTGTTCGCAAGCTTCCCGCATTTTTTTGAAATTCGGGCGCCCTTGTTTATTTTCATCCATCCATTCCTTCGCAAATTTGCCGCTTACGATTTCTTCCAGCATTTTTTTCATTTCCTTGCGGGTTTCCGCTGTCACCACACGAGGCCCACGGCTGTATCCGCCGTATTCCGCCGTATCGGATACCCTTTTATACATCCCTGAAATGCCCGAAACAAACATTGCGTCCACAATCAGCTTCACTTCGTGGAGACATTCAAAATAGGCCATTTCGGGTTGATAGCCCGCGTTTACCAGCGTATCAAACCCGGCGGTAATTAACTCACTAAGGCCTCCACAAAGAACCGCTTGCTCACCAAAGAGATCGGTTTCAGTCTCTTCCTTGAACGTGGTTTCAATCACGCCAGCACGAGTCCCACCGATCGCCTTGGCATAAGCCAGCCCGATCTCGAGGGCTTTACCGCTCGCGTTTTGCTTGATCGCCACAAGGCACGGAACCCCGCCACCTTCCACAAACTGGGAACGAACCAGTGAACCCGGGCCTTTCGGCGCGACCATAAATACATCAATCTCCGGCGCCGGTTTGATATAACCAAAGTGGATGTTAAATCCGTGGGAGAAACAAAGCGACTTGCCCTTTTTTAGATTGGGAGCAATCTGTTTTTCATAAATTGTGGCCTGAAGATGGTCCTGGGTCAAAATCTGGATAATGTCCGCTTCTTGAGCCGCATCGGCTGCCGCGACCGGCTTGAAACCATCTTGGACAGCCATTTCATAATTCGGTGTCCCGGGGAGCTCCGCAACAATCACGGCCACTCCGGAATCGCGAAGATTCAAACCCTGCCCACGCCCCTGAATTCCATAACCGATAATTGCAACCTTCTTCCCCTTGAGTAGATTAAGGTCTGCATCCTTGTCGTAATAAATTTTTGCTGACATTTTAGTTTCCTTTCTGGTTGTTAATTGAAATTATTTCTTTTTCTTAGAAGGTCTTCTCAGCGAAGCCTTACGGGCGCCTTTGACACTGGGCATTTTAAGCTCATGCCGCCGAGCCATCGCAATCTGCCCGGTCCTTACAACTTCGCGCAAATTAAACGGCTTCAAGAGCTCAAGCATGGCATCAATTTTTCCTTCGCTTCCCGTCACCTCGATCGTCATGCTCTCGGGACTTACGTCCACGATTTTCGCCCGAAATGTATTCACAACATGCATGATGTCATTCCGGTTTACAGCGTTGGCACCGATCTTGATCAATACGAGTTCCCTTTCGATCACGTCTTTGTTCGTCACATCTTCAACACAAACGACATCGATCAGTTTCCCGAGCTGTTTCATTATCTGATCCACCACTCGATCATCCCCCTGCGCGATCACAGTCATGCGCGACACCTGAGGATCCTGGGTTTCCCCCACAGCAAGGCTGTCGATATTAAACCCACGCGCAGAGAAAAGCCCCGCCACACGCGCCAAAACACCAAAGTGATTCTCCACTAGGACCGAAATTGTATGTTTCATATCAAACTCCTTTTTTAGGAACTAAGGAAAAGCAGAAAAAAACTTTTTTTATCCGCTATCCTTGAAACCCGCCAGCCCGTGTCAGGCCATGTCCATAATTTGATCAATCGCGTTACCAGCCGCGACCATCGGATACACATTTGATTCGGGTGCCACTAGGCAATGAACCACAACAGGACCTCGGTGCGCAAGGGCTTTTTTAATCACAGGACACACTTCCTTCTTCGTTCTTATTTTAAGAGCGCGGATCCCGTAAGATTCCACCAGTTTCACAAAATCGGGATTTGTAGGACCAATCACCGAACCGGAATAGCGTCTTTTGTAAAAAAGCTCCTGCCACTGTCGAACCATTCCGTAGTAGCCATTGTCCATGATAAAAACCTTGATCGGAACCTTGTTAAAAGCCGCTGTTGCCAATTCAGTCATAGTCATCTGAAAAGAACCGTCGCCTTCGATACAAACCACTGTCGCCTTGGGGCAAGCAATCTGCGCCCCGATCGACGCCGGGAAACCATATCCCATAGTCCCAAGTCCTCCCGAAGACAACATAGTCCTGGGTTTTTTAAACTTGTACCACTGAGCCGTCCACATCTGGTGCTGGCCCACGCCGGTCACTACCACCGCTTCATGCCGCGTCAATTCGCCGATCTGCTCAATGACGTATTCCTGCATAACCTTAGCGGATTCACGATCATATTTCATCGGGTGCTTCTCTTTCCATAACGCAATCTGATCCAGCCAAGGTTTGATTTCCGCACGTTTATCCCCAACAAGCCCGAGCAATTCGTTAACAGCCATCTTCACGTCACTCACCACCGGCACATGGGCCTTGACCGTTTTCGAAATCGAGGAAGGATCAATATCAATATGAATGATCTTCGCCTGCGGCGCAAACTTGGCGACATTCCCGGTCACACGATCATCGAAACGTGCGCCAATGCCGATCAGAACATCCGAATTCTGGACGGAATAGTTCGCATAATGAGTCCCGTGCATCCCCAGCATTCGCAAGGACGACGGGTGCGTCTCCGGGAAAACTCCGAGACCGAGGATGGTGGTCGTAATAGGAATTCCCGTTTTTTCCACCAGCGCCCGGATTTCCTTTTCTGCGCCTGAAATAATAGCACCACCACCGACATAAAGAACCGGCCTCTTACTTTGGTTGATCAGGCGCGCTGCCTTGCAAATCTGACTCGCCGCGTCCGGGTTAGGAAGATCCGGCCGATACGAACGGATAAAAACACTTTCCGGCCACACAAACTCAGCTTTCGCCCGACTGACATCCACGGGAAAATCAATCAGCACAGGACCCGGTCGGCCTGTCGTTGCAATGTAAAATGCTTCCCGCACAGTTTTTGCAATCTCTTTCACATCTTTGATTAAAAAATTATGTTTCGTAATGGGGCGTGTAATTCCGACAATATCCACTTCCTGAAACGCATCACTCCCGATCGCATTCGTCACCACCTGCCCTGTGATACAAATCATAGGCACACAATCCATATAGGCCGTGGCCAAGCCGGTCACCGTGTTTGTAGCTGCAGGTCCTGAAGTTACCATACAGACGCCGGGTCGACCGCTTGCGCGCGCGTACCCGTCCGCCATGTGCGTCGCACCCTGCTCATGTTTCGTAAGAATCAACTTAATCTTTGAATCGTAAAGAACGTCGTAAGTCGGGAGAATCACCCCTCCGGGAAGCCCGAAGATGTGCTTCACTCCTTCCATTTCAAGACTTTTGACCAAAATCTGTGCGCCGGTTAGTTCCATAATAAATTTCCTTTTAGATTAAACCGTAAAAAAATCTTTGACGCCTTTCTTAAATTTCGCCTTAAATCCTTTTTGACTTTTTTCAACCGCCGCCGAAAAACTCTGCCCGGTAGTTTCAACCCAGTTGTAGGCTTCCTTCTTTAGTTCCGACATTTCAAAACCCTTCCCATCCGGGACTTCCACCAGTTTCAAGGGATACCCTTTTTCCTGCAAACCATCAAGCCATGCCTGATTTTGCTCTTTAACATCCGGCTGATCGACCTGAAATACCACGAAAAAAGGCTGTTGTTTAGACAAGTTGGAACTCAAATGTATTAATCGCGCAAAAGGTCCTGCCCATGCCTGACCCAACAAAATCGCCCCCGCAAACTCTTTGGGATAATTCGTCGCCAGATAAGCCGCGTAATGAGCACCCGTATTTTTCCCTGTGATATAAACTTTCTTTTCGCTCACCGGGAATCTTTCCTGGACATCTTTTTTCACCTGTAGCAACCATGTATCCAGATTTGTGGGCACATCGTCGTCTTCGGTCCACAAGCCTGCCGTCGAAAGGACAAAGACCATATTTTGATCCGCAATGCCTTTCCAGTAAGCAATCCCTTCCTCTCCCCCCACTCCCTCACTCGGAGCTATCATGATCATGGGATAACTTCGATCTGCCCTGTAACCCTTCGGGGCATACAAGAAAACCGGATATTTATAATCTGAAACCGCCAAGAGACCGGATGGGAACGGATCCTGGGCGGCCTTTTCCAAAACATCCCCACTCACCAACTCTTGAGCGAACACCTTGAAAGGGCTTAGAAAAAAAACAGCAATTGCAAGGACAAAGACGGTTTTCTTTGTATTTGTCATAAGAACACCTTTGTGTCTCGCGAGGGTTAAATGATGTAAGTGCCTGAAAGTAAAGAAGTTATTATTATATTCATTCGCCTTATGTTGTCAAAGGCATCCAGAGATATAAATTTTCTTCGGCCGGGAGCCACAATGTACCTTTTTCTATATCAACAGGTTATAACGATCCAAGTAAGGACCACCCGTATTTTCCCCGGACTTATCGAAGAATCAGTGTTTTTTTGTTTCCTTCCCAGAAATCGCGGTGGACGTGGTAGCGGCAGAAACCTTTGCCCCCGTTAGAGGTACTGGAGACTTATCCACAACCACCACAGGCCCCGCCGAGTTTTTTGACGTCACAAGTTCGTAGATAATCTCTCCGGGCTTAACAAATCCAAGCTCTTCACGCACGACCTTCTCAAGATACTCAATATCATTCTGGAGAAGGTATTTCTCATCCGTGAGGGACTTGATTTGAGAATCAATTTCCTGAATCCGCTGTGCCAGCCTCTCTTCTTCCTGTTTTAGCTCGTGATACCTGGAAAAAGACCGCAGATAGATAAAAGAAAGTACCAGCCCGGCCGCCAGCACTATCGCAAGAAAAAGAAAGATTTTTTTTAGCATGCTTTGGCAAGCTTAAGCCCCGCATACACCGCCCTGGATCCCAGGGCTTCCTCAATGCGAAGCAGTCGATTGTACTTACAAATCCTGTCCGTGCGGGAAGTGGACCCGGTTTTGATCTGACCTGTACTAAGCGCCACTGCAAGGTCCGCAATCGTCGTATCTTCGGTCTCGCCACTGCGGTGGCTCATGACAGCCGTGTAACCATGTTGGTGCGCCATGCGGACAGCCTCGATCGTTTCTGTGAGTGTTCCGATCTGATTGACCTTAATTAAAATGGAATTGGCCGTTTTTTTCTCAATCCCCATTGAAAGCCGCTTCGTATTAGTTACAAAAAGATCGTCTCCCACCAGCTGGACCTTGGTCCCGATCCGGTCCGTCAGTTTTTTCCACCCATCCCAATCGTTCTCGGCCAAACCATCCTCAATCGAAAAAATCGGGTATTTACCTGCAAGCGCTTCATAAAAATTCACCATATCCTCGGCAGATTTTACGGGCTGAGCCTCCGCGCACAAAACGTATTTCCCGGGGTTCTTGTTCCCACCCAATTTGTCCTGACCATAAAAACTCGAACTGGCCGGATCGAGTGCAATTTTAACGTCCGTTCCCGCCTTATAGCCGGCTTTTTCAATCGCTTCCATGATCACGTCCAGCGCCTCATGATTGGACTTGAGGTCCGGGGCAAATCCCCCTTCGTCCCCGACCGATGTCGAAAGTTTTTTGGCATGAAGAATTTTTTTCAGGTTATGAAACACTTCCGCCCCCATCCGTAAGGCGTCCCGAAACGTCGGAGCACCGAAAGGCATGATCATAAACTCTTGAAGGTCAACGTTGTTATCCGCGTGAACTCCGCCGTTAATAATATTCATCATCGGTACCGGCAAGAGGTTTGCCGAAGGGCCGCCAATTAATTCATAAAGAGGAATCTTTTTCGAAACACAAGTCGCGTGAGCACAGGCAAGCGAAACTCCCAGAATTGCATTCGCACCCAGTCGCGCCTTATTAGGAGTTCCGTCGAGCTCAATCATCAGCTTGTCAATTCCCGATTGATCCGAAGCATCTTTTCCCTTTAGCGCCTGGACAATTTCTGTATTCACATGTCTCACAGCCTTGAGAACTCCTTTACCAAGATAACGAGCCTTGTCGCCGTCACGAAGTTCCACCGCCTCATGCTCTCCCGTAGAAGCGCCGCTGGGGACAGCCGCACGGCCAAGAACCCCGTCCTGCAAAACTACGTCCACTTCAACCGTCGGGTTACCCCGGGAATCAAGAATTTCTCGCGCATTAATATTCACAATCGTTGTATTTGCCATTGGATACTCCTTATTTATTGTTGGGATTGCCAGAGAAAAAAGACAACAGTTTAGATGTTTTTCCTGATCCATCACACAACACCCGACGGATCCTTCTCTTCCAAAGGGAAAGAGATTTTCCTTTTAACGAGGAAGACGTCTGAAACAGGTGGTGATTATAACAAATCCCGCAGGGGTGTCTACAGTGAGAAACTTAGCGGGCGCTAACTTTTCCTTCTAACACCAGGTTAAGCGCTTCCGGATAAACGTTGTACTCGGTTTCATGGACTCGAGTTTCAAGCGTTTCAAGTGTGTCGCCGGAAAGAACCGGTACTTTTTTCTGGAGGATCACCGGCCCGGTATCCACTCCCGTATCGACAAAATGGACCGTCACACCCGTTTCTTTGACCTTGGAGTTCCACGCATCCCTGATGGCGTGGCCCCCGGGGAAATCCGGGAGAAATGCGGGGTGTATATTAATGAGACGGCCGTAATATTTTTGAACAAATCCTTCCGTCAGAATCCGCATAAAACCGCAGAGACAGACGAGATCAATCCTGTGCCGATCGAGACATTCAGACAAAGCTTCATCAAAAGATTCCCGGCTATTGTAATCCCCGTGAGGAATCACAACCGAAGGAACCCCAAACTCTAGAGCCCGAACCAGCGCTTTCACGTCTGGTTTGTTTGAAATCACAAGCACCGCTTCAGCCCCCCGGATTTCTCCCTTTTTAATTCGTTGAATCAAATTGGCCATATTCGATCCGTTTCCCGAAACAAGAAAAGCCAATCTTTTCATATTCATTCACCTTTTTAAAGATTCATAAGACATCCGATGCTAGGACTCGGAAAGCACACGCTTGCGGTTTTTCCCTCCGACAAGAATGACCACTTCTCCTTTGCGAGGCCGACTCTCAACGTCCCGAACAAGTGCGGACAAACGTCCACGCAACCGTTCTTCAAATTTTTTAGTCATTTCGCGCGCAAGCACCGCCTCCCGATCTCCCAAAACTTCAAACATATCCCGGAGCGCCGAAGGGAGCCGATACGGCGATTCAAAAAAGATAAGCGTCTCTTCCCGATCCGCAACTTCAGCAAGTCGTTTCTTTCGGCTAGCACTTTTATTCGGTAAAAAACCAAGGAACGAAAACTCATCCACCGCAAGCCCACTGACCACCAACGCCGTCACTACGGCTGAAGGTCCCGGCAAAACCTCAAACGGCACACCTTCGCGAATTGCCTCTCGAACCAGGGTGAACCCGGGATCCGAAACCGACGGCATTCCACCATCCGTCACAACTGCCACGCGCTTTCCCTGCCGAACTTGCGCAAGGATTTCATGGACACGGATTTCAGGACTGTGCTCATGATAGCTGAGAAACTGCTTCTCCGGGATCTCATAATGCTTCAGAATTTTGACCGTCTCACGCGTGTCTTCGCAGGCGACAAAATCCGCCGCCCTCAAAACCTCAAGGGCCCGAATCGTAATATCACCAAGGTTCCCGATGGGAGTCGCAACAAAACTCAACATATCAAAAGATCCGACATTTCGTAAGCACTTGAGTCTTCATCGCTTACCGTTCTCTTTGGATCACGTAATCTGCCAGTTCAAAAAGACTATTTTTGAATTCGGATTCCGGGAATGGCGCTAACGCCTGTTTTGCCTGATGAATAAAATCCCGGGCTTTTTCCAACGAATAAGTCAGCGCTCCGCTTTTCCGGAGAAGCTCCTTCAACATGGGAAAACGCTTCGCGTGATTACGCGCATGCAGAATACGGACGACCTTGTCGCGATCTGAAGAAGCAAGACAGTGGATCACAGGTAACGTATAGACCCCTTCTTCAAGATCCGCACCGAGTGTTTTCCCAAACTCACTTTCCCGACCCGTAAAATCCAGATAATCATCGATAATCTGGAAGGCCATCCCGAACGCATACCCGTACCTACCAAGGGCATCCACTCGCGTTTCATCCACTCCCCAGATAAGCGCCCCGGTTTGTAACGAGCAGGCAAGTAGGGAAGCAGTTTTTTTTCCCAAAATTTCAAAGTGGGTTGATTCGCTCAAATTAATATTATTCTTTTCACTCAACTCCTGAACTTCCCCCTCACAAATCTCGCTGGCCGTTTTCAAAAAAAGCGGAATGATTCGTTCGTTCCCGTAGCGAAAGATCGTAACAATGGCCTTGTCATGGAAAAAATCACCGGCCAAAACTGCCATCTGAGGCCCCCACTTCACATGGAGCGATGGTAGCCCTCTCCGAATCGGGGCGGAATCAATAATGTCATCGTGGATCAGCGTGGCAGCATGAAAAATCTCGGTCGCGGCAGCAAGATGGACCTCCGAGGTCTCCTGACGTTCAGAAACCACTTCGGCTACCGGCGCCAAAGAACGGGCCATTCCTCCGCCTAAAAATACCAGCGCCGGGCGGAGCAATTTTCCGTGCTTGGAAAAAAAATACTGCACCACGTCTTCAATTTGCCGGCTCGGAGTACGGAGCGTTTCTTTGATCACCGCAGGAACCCGCTGAAGCCCCGCCGTGATCGGCGCATAAGTTGTTTCCAGGGTCAAGGTGGTTTTCATAGTCCGGGTATTATAACGGAAAAAGGAAATCTATCCCCTGCTATTTCAAGGCCTCGGCCAGCTTTCTGAACTGCCCTGTGGCAAGTTCTTCTCCCCGCGCATTCAAAGCAAAACCGAGCTGGGCAAAAACCGATTCAAGTTCCGCTCGATTTTTTTTCGGTTTCCAATACTTCAGAAGAAGTACTAAAAGGGTTTTCCGCCGCTCGCTAAAAGCAATCCGGATTATTTCAGGTAAAGATTCATCCTCCGTCAAGCCTTCGTCCGGGGCAAATATGTATCGAATCACCCTCGATGTAACCTCGGGTGCGGGAAGAAAACATTTCGGGGAGACATCAAATAGAGTCTCAGTGCTTCCAAAAATCGAGGCAGAAACACTCAGGCGGCCGTAATCCGGGGTTCTGGGCCTTGCCGTCATCCTCGCTGCCACTTCTTTCTGGAGCATCAGAACGGCAGAATGAAAACAGACTCGATGTGCAATCAAATGGAAAAGGATGGGGGTTGAGATGTAATAGGGAAGGTTGCTGACCACTTTTAACCCGGGCTTCGCTGACAGCATCCTTTCCCTGAACCCGCGGGGAGCCTCGGGCTCCAACTCCCTGATCATCTCGGACAAATCACACTCGAGAATATCCCGGTTAATAATCAACAGTTGTCCAGGAAATGCTGGAACAATTTCATTTTGAAGAATTTCAACAAACCTTGTGTCTTTTTCTATCGCCAATACCGGATGCCCACGTGACAATAATTCGACAGTCAAGGAACCCAACCCTGGCCCAATTTCAAGAACCGGTTCTGCTTTGTCAAGCCCAAGACCATCCACAATCTTCCGCACCATATTCGGGTCCATCAAGAGATGCTGGCCGAGATGCCCGCGAACCCGAATATGATATTTTTTAAGAAGTTCCACCTGACTTAGCATCGGGAGGCCTTCTCCCACCGGGTCATTTGACAATAGCGAATCATGACCATCAGCTTCTATTGAGAACCAGGGTTTCAGCAAGTCTGAGTGCAGCCACCATTGAGGAAGGGTCCGCTTTCCCTTGGTATGCAATATCATAAGCCGTTCCGTGATCCGGAGAAGTTCGAACATAGGGAAGACCAAGGGTCATATTCACACCGTCATGAAAATGGACCATTTTGAAAGGCCCTAACGCCTGGTCATGGTACATGGCAATCAGAGCATCAAACGCACCGCACCGAGCAGAATAAAAAATCTGATCGGCAGGGTAGGGCCCCGACACAAGCATTCCTTTTCTTTGGGCACGCCTAATTGCGGGGCTAATAATAGTAGCCTCTTCCCCACCGCCACATTCTTTCCCGTGTGGATTAAAGGCACAAACCGCAATTTTAGGATTTTTTATTTTAAAATCCTTTTTAAGCGCACCCGCCGTCAAAATAATTTTTTCGAAAATAAGCTCCGATGAAAGGAGACGGCTCACTCTTTTAAGCGGAACATGAATAGTCACAAGAGTCAATTTCAGGCTAGGACCGACGAACATCATCGCATAATGTTTTGCGGCGGTCGCTTGAGCAAAAAATTCCGTGTGTCCGATAAATCCTTTTTGGGCTAATCGGGCAGAGGCCTTGTTGATCGGGGCAGTCACAATCGCCCGGAAGACCCCTTCCTTCGCAAGGTCAGAGGCAATTGAAATGGCGCGGATTGCCATTTGACCATTGGCGACGGTTTCCTGTGATCTATCAAATTTCGCATCCCCAATATCCCAAAAATAAACCCTCCCCTTTTGTAAAACATGACCATCGGAAGGAAATCTTTTGAAGGAAAAATCAAGGCCCGTTTTTTTGTTGAGAAAGGAAAAAACTGCTTGGGAGCCAATCACTACATACCGGCATCGGGGGTTACGCTTGAGCCGATTCAGACACTTCACAACCACTTCCGGACCAATCCCGCCCGGATCCCCCATCGTAATGGCAATAACCGGTGCTCGAACCGTAGTCGCCGGATGACGCAAAAGCTGATTTTTCGTCATCCCCGTCCCTCCTTCATCCGTCATCCGGTTTCAGCGTATTGAGATATAGGCCGCTCGCTTCAACTGTTCCGTCCATTCTTTGAAGCGCTCATTACTTTTGGCCTGAAAAAGATACCCGGAAATCTGTTCCCTCGATTCCCCAAATGTCACTTGGCGGGCGTCTTCCTTTTCTTCAACGCGAAAAATGTGAAATCCAATGGGGGATTCGACAATACCTGTCAACTGCCCCTGAGGAGTGGAAAAAATCGCTTCATCCACCGATTCGATCATCGAACCTTTCTCGATCCAGTCCGCCGGTTTTTCTTCCCGGGCTCTAGAATCCTCAGAATATTCCCTGACCAAATCGTCAAAATTTTCTCCTTGTTTTATCTTTAAATAAAATGATTTAATTTTGTCTTTGGCCGGCTCATCCATCGTCCCTTGTTCCCGAGATGCGGCGCTTTTCTTGACCGTAAGAGACTTGATCTTAACGCGAGCAATCCGCTGAAACTTTTCAGGATTTTCTTTATAAAAGCTTTCAATCTCTGCGGGCGAAACCACAACACGGGAACGAATTTGAATATCCTGAAGCCTCCGGATCATCAGCTGCTTTTTAACTTTCTCCCGGAGGACTTTCATCGTCATCCCCTCCCTCTCCAGCATGCTATTAATTTCATCGTACCCTTCCATCCTCTTGCCAAGGTCTTCCAGTTCGCGATCAATCTCATCTTCCGTAATCACAATCTTCTGTGCCACCGCTTCCTGGTAAACGAGACGGTCTTCAATCAGTTGATTTAAAATCTTCTGACGCGCCTCTTTTACAAAATTGACAAGCTCCTCCCCGCTGTATTGTTCTTTATAATCTTCGTAAAGAGGCCGCAAAATCGAGTCCAGTTCGGATTGGGTAATAATCTCGTCATTCACCACCGCAATCACCCGATCAAGAAGCTCTTCCTGGGCATCACCCAACGGAATCCCGAGGGAAGCAAACAAACATAGGATCAACAGAAACTTTTTCATAGTGTGCTCATTATACAATAGTTCAGGGGCCGTTCCTAGTAAGCGCGAAATTCATTTTTAAAGTTGCTTTTCACTTAAGAAGGCTGAGGTTCTGGTGCTGAGTTGCCGGATCTATGTTCTTCCACCACCTTTTTAAGCATTCTGCAGTAAAGGTCGAACCCAACGGCATGGATAAATCCGCTTTGTTCATGCCCGAGTAAATTCCCGGCGCCCCGTATTTCAAGATCCTCCATGGCGATTTTAAATCCCGAGCCAAGCTCAATAAATCGCTCTATCGCGGCAAGTCGTTTTTCCGCATCTAGTGTCATCGCCCAGCCACGGGGGGTCAGGAAATAAGCATAGGCCTGTCGCATTTCCTTGAATCGTCCTACCCTGCCGCGAAGCTGGTATAAATCTGCCAGCCCAAAGCAGTCCGCACGATTGACGATCAAAGTATTCGCATTGGGAATATCAATCCCGGACTCGATGATGTTGGTCGAAATTAAACAGTGGATCGATCCTTTCATAAATTGTTTCATCACTTTTTCCAGCATTTCAACCGGCATCTGCCCATGGGCAACCCCAAATCGAACGTTCGGCAAAATTTTCCCGAGTTTTTCGTGCAATTTTTCGATGTTGTCAACACGATTATGTACAAAATAAACCTGTCCCCCCCGCTCCACTTCCCGTTCAATCGCCTGCCGAATCACCAAATCGTGAGACTCCATGACAAACGTCTTGATGGGAAGCCTGTTCCGGGGAGGGGTATCGATGACCGACATATCACGAACACCGAGAAGCGCCATGTGAAGCGTCCTCGGGATAGGGGTTGCGGTAAGCGTCAGCACATCAATTTGCGAACGCATTTTTTTAAGAGCTTCCTTGTGGCGAACTCCGAATCTCTGTTCTTCATCAATCACCACGAGCCCAAGTTCTTTGAAGTCAATGTCCCTAGACAAAAGCCGGTGGGTGCCAATCACAATATCAGTCGCACCCGTTTTAAGAGAGCGAACCACAGCCTTCTGCTCCGCAGGGCTTTGAAACCTCGAAAGAAGCTCTACGGTCACGGGAAATGTTTTAACCCGATTTTTAAGCAGAATGTAGTGTTGTTCCGCAAGAATAGTGGTCGGGACAAGAAACGCAACCTGCTTTCCGCCCGTAACTGCCTTAAACGCAGCGCGAATCGCGACCTCAGTTTTTCCGTATCCCACATCCCCACAAAGAAGCCGGTCCATCGGCCTTGAGGATTCCATATCACGTTTCACCTCCTCGATGGCCCGCTTCTGGCCCTCGGTCTCATCAAACGGGAATTCATCCTCAAAGGTGTTTTGCCAGTCATGATCCCTGGGAAACGCGAAGCCTTGTTGCACGCTCCGGCACGCCTGAAGCTCGAGAAGTTCGCCCGCAACCTTGTGGAGTGCATTGCGAGTACGCTGTTTGATCCGCTCCCATTCTTTGGTGTTCAGCCGGGTGAGTTTAGGAGCCGCCGAGGACCCGCCAATATAGCGCTCGATCGGTTCTTTCATGGAAAGATAAAGGATCTCGCCCTCAGCGTACTCAATCGCAAAACATCGTTCTTTTTTTCCTTCCAGTCGGATCATTTTGCTTCCGAGAAATCTTCCGATCCCGTAATGGAAGTGCACGACAAAATCACCTCGCTGAAGCTCGCCCGTTCCGGTGACAGGCTCAAAAGCTCCAAACCTTTCCTCCAGTCTCCGCACCTTCCGCCCGTAGTGTCCCGACAATGGGATCAGAAAAACTTCCTCAAAAAGGGTAAAACTTTTACCTTCTGATGGAGAAAAGTCACGGATTTGGTGGAGGGTATTTCCTCGGAAGTCAAGGCGCACAGGCATCCGGTAAGTCACCGGATAAACATCAACCGTTCCTCCCCGGATAGAATATTCTCCCGGAAGTTCCACAAGACTTTTGCGGACATAGTGAAGCTCCTGGAGGGTTGATTCCAGATCCTCAAATCGGATCGTTTCGCCTGTCTTAAAATGTTTAATGTTCATTTTTTAATGTGGACACGTTTTTTAAAAACCGTTACTCCTGATGCAATCCCGTCAAAAAAGGCCACTTTTTCCATTGATATCTTTCGGCAAAATCTCAAGGCGACCTGATTGGACCTGATATTCACTTTTGATTCACATAAAGCAACGCTGATGAATCGCGCCTTGCGCCAGAGGATGCGGTTTTCTCATAAGCAGGATTATAGAACAGCTCCCAGAGAGCGGCACATGTTTTTCAGTTTTCTGTCAGTTTTCAGCTGTCACAAAAGTCGCAACTGCATGGGGCATTTTATGGTAAATCAATTTTTCGGGGGAAATTTAAAAAATATGCGCTGGCAGGCAAATCGGCCAAACAACAATTCAAGCAGAACCACTCTTTTTGCTCCGTTTTTCGGCCACGGATCAACTCACTCAGTTCTAAAAAACCACTCTTTTAGAAATGAGGCTTAACCTTTTTGCTTAAAATAGTTAGCCATGCGCTCTACGGCGGAATAAATCTCTTTCTCAGAAGTGGCATAACTTAAGCGGATGTGCTCGGCACTACCAAAAGGTTCTCCGGGAATCACGGCAACATGAGCTTCTTCAAGAAGCCGCTTGGAAACTTCAAACGCAGAAAGACCTGTTTTTTTAATATTCACAAAAAGGTAGAAGGCCCCGCCGGGTTTTGTCGTCGTAAAACAGTCGATTTTTTCTAAGAGCGACAGGAAAAGGTCACGTCGTTTTTCAAACACCGCTTTCATCTTCCTGGCCTCCGCTTCACCGTGATCGAGCGCCGCCACACCGCCTGCCTGGGTGAAAGAAACGGGGTTCGAAGTCGAATGACTTTGGATACTTTCTACTGCTTTGGCAAGAGCTTTGTCTGGGCAAGCCGCATAGCCCAGCCGCCACCCCGTCATGGCATAGGCCTTGCTATGGCCGTTGACGACGATTGTACGCTTTGCGATCTCAGAATCAAGTTGCGCGATCGACCAGTGCTTCTGTCCATCAAAAATAAGTTTTTCATAAATCTCATCACTTAAAATCAGAAGTTGGGGATACTTTTTTATCACCTGGATAAGCGCCAGCAACTCCTCTTTGGAATAAACAGCCCCCGTAGGATTAGACGGCGAATTAAGGATCAGCACCTTTGATTTCGGCGTCATGGCCTTTTCAAGCATGGACGGAGTAATCTTAAATCCCGTCGATTCGCAGGTCGGTAAAAAAACACTGACACCGCCGATCACGGTCACCATCTCCGGATAACTGAGCCAGTACGGAGAAGGGATTAACACTTCATCCTCCGGGTTCAAAAGGGCAAAAAGGACATTAAAAATCGCATGCTTCGCACCCGTCCCCACCACAATCTGATCGGGCGAAAAATCCAGCCCTTGGTCGCGTTTCAGCTTCCGGCATATGGATTGGCGAAGCTCGAGAGTTCCGGAAACAGGGGTATACTTGGTCTGCCCTTTCCTGAGGGCATCCACAGCAGAGTCTTTAATAAAATCGGGCGTGTCAAAATCAGGTTCTCCCGCTGACAACGAAATCACATCGATCCCTTGAGATTTCATTTCTTTGGCTTTCGCCGCAATCGCAAGCGTGGCCGAGGGTTTCACTGCCAAGATTTTTGTCGAAAGTTCCATCGGGCTCCCCCTGTATTATTATAAAACGTGAATGAGGACTTATTTCCGGCCGGATAGCACGAGGCGCAACGGACAACGCGCAAAGCAAAAAGCTTTGAACCGTTGGCGTTGCGCCTCAAATTTTCGGTCGTTTATTTCTTCGTGTCGTCGCTCTTAAACCAACTTCGCAAACCGCCTAAAAATCCACCGCGCTTTTCAGCCTCTTTTTTGGCCTCAGCCTTGTCGGCAGATTCTTTCTTTTCTTCGGTCTTGGGCAATTCTTTCGCGGCCGGTTTCTCCGAAAGCTTCTCAACCGGTTTTTTTTCTTTTTTCTTTTTTGTCTTTTTTACCGGGGCTTCGAAAACAGCGGTCCACTCAAGAATCGCCATTTGAGCGGCATCTCCCACGCGGGTTCCGGTTCGAAGTACACGCGTATATCCCCCTTGCCGACCTTTAAACTGAGGCGCGATCACGACCTCCAAAAGACGTGCGACATCAACATCCCCCAGCTTTGAAATCAGCGTCCGACGGGAATGGAGTGTCTTTTTTTTCGCAATTGTAACCATTTTGTCCGCATAAGCACTCGCCTCTTTGGCCTTGGCGTGCGTGGTCTCAATTCTTTTTTTGAGCACAAGCGCTCGGACAAGGTTCCTGAGCAAGGCCTTACGGTGTGAACTTACAACTCCCAATTTTCGACGTAAACGACGGTGACGCATAAAAAATACCTATTCCTTCTGGCTTAAGACGCGGCCTGGGACGATCCGGCTTCGGCCGTTTTCTTCCCAAGCTTGTCGTCAAGGTTCATTCCGAGATGAAGATTCATCGAGGTCAGGATCTGCGAGATCTCGGTGAGAGACTTCTTCCCGAAGTTCTTGTATTTAAGCATCTGAGCTTCCGTCTTCTGAACAAGATCGCCAATGGTCTTAATGTTTGCGGCCTCGAGGCAGTTAGCGCTGCGCACGGAAAGCTCCAGTTCGCTGATAGGTTTATTGACAACTTCCATAAACCCGTGATCCGTTTCCTCTTCTTCCTCTTCCTCTTCGGGAAGCTCACCATAATTAACGAAGATATCCAGGTGACGCTGGAGAATATTGGACGCATAAAGCAACGCCTCTTCAGGGCCCATGGCACCATTCGTCCAGACTTCAAGGATAAGGCGATCATAATCGGTCGTTTGTCCGACCCGGGTATCTTCTACGGTAAAATTCACTTTGGTCACAGGGGAAAAAACAGAATCGACGCTCACCACACCAATCGTCGCTTCATCCTGTTTGTTTTTCTCAGCCGGCACGTATCCGCGTCCCCGGCCAATTTCCATTTCCATCTTGAACGGAACCGCTTTGGAAAGTGTGCAAATCACAAGATCCGGATTGACAATTTCCACGGTTTCATCCGCCTCGATGTCAGACGCCTTGACCGGCCCCTGTTTTTTTACATTAATATAAATATTTTTGGGCCCCTTGCCGTGATAGCGAAGCACCAGTTTTTTAACATTCAAAACGATCTGTGCACCATCTTCGACCACACCGTCCAAGGTCGCAAACTCATGGAGCATCCCGTCAATCTTGATGTTGGTCACAGCAGCACCCTCAATCGATGAAATCAAAACCCGCCGAAGGGCATTTCCGATCGTCGTTCCGTAACCCCGTTCAAAGGGCTCGGCAACAAATTTTGCATAGGTGGCAGTCAGCGTGTTCTTGTCCGCTTCCAGGCGCTTTGGCATTTCAAAAGTTTTCCAACGTATTCCCATTTTATTTTCCTCCGGTGACTCCCGCACTGCGGGGCAAAATTGATCCGTTTGCTCACGGATCATTTAATTTTTATCAAGATCCCGTCGCTTGCGCTCCATTCTGTCTGATCGAAGCAGGCGAATCGGGCAAAAAGACTACTTGGAATACAACTCTACGATCAGCGATTCCTCGACCGGCAATCCCGCATCCGATTTTTTCGGGAATCTCAACACCTCACTGACCATTTTTTCTCTATCAAGACCGACCCATTCAGGTGCGGTTAAATCCTTCCACTTCTCAAAGCTCGCCTGCACCCGTTTTTGGGTTGCTTCCTTTGCCTTAGGAGCAATCTTATCACCGACTTTGACGAGGTAAGAAGGGACATCCACTTTCTGACCGTTCACGGTGATAAGACCGTGAGTTACCATCTGTCGAGCTTCACGGCGCGATGTGCAAAAAAGTGAACGATAGACAACGTTATCAAGACGCCGCTCCAAGGATTCTATCAGCGTTTCACCTGTGACACCTTTCTTTTGGGCAGCCCGATAAAAAAAGACGCGAAACTGGCGCTCACCCAGCCCGTAGATTCTCTTCATTTTTTGCTTCTCACGAAGCTGAACTCCGTAATCTGAGATCTTAGAACGTTGGGCGCCATGTTGACCAGGAGGATTAGTTAAGCGTTTGTCATGCTTTTCATCCGTGGTGCGACGGCCTTTAAGCCCAAGGTTCACTCCCTCGCGCCGATGAAGTTTAATAACTGGACCGCGATACCTTCCCATAGCTTAAACCCTCCTCTTTTTCGGCGGACGACATCCGTTGTGCGGAACCGGAGTAATGTCGTGGATCGCCGTCACCGAAAGTCCAGCGGCCTGAAGAGCTCGGATTGCGGATTCACGACCAGCGCCCGGCCCTTTGATATAGACCTCGACTTCTTTCATCCCATACTCCATCGCCTTTTTTGCGGCTTTTTCGGACGCAATCTGCGCTGCAAACGGGGTCGACTTTTTAGATCCCTTAAAACCGGCAGATCCCGCCGATTCCCAAACAAGGGAATTACCGCCAGCATCCGAGATGGTAATGATCGTATTATTAAAACTTGCCGCGATATGAACCACACCGCGAGCCAGATGTTTGATCTTTTTTTTCTTTGCCATTATAGTTTCCTCATTTCAAATGAACCCGTAACATTGCTTTGGGAAGCAACGAAACCGGGAAATTTAATTTACTCGTTATCCGCACTGATCAGAGATCCAAACGTGTCATGATAAAAAACCATCCCGAACCGTTCGCTCAACAAGAATCAGTCACGCTTTATTTAGGCGCGGGGGCCTTCTTGCTAAGACCACCCACCGTTCTTCTTTTCCCCTTGCGCGTACGCGAATTTGTATGCGTTCTTTGTCCACGCACCGGAAGTCCCTTAACATGCCGGACTCCCCGGTAGCAACGAATATCCATCAACCGCTTGATATTCATTTGCACCTCTCGGCGCAAATCACCTTCCACGCGGCAGGTCTTCTGGATAATACCGGTAATCGCCGAAATCTCGGTCTCGGTCAAATCATTAGCACGTTTATTCCAGTCGACATGCGCCTCATCCAGCACCTGTCGTGAACGCGCCCGGCCGATTCCGTACAAATACGTCAGGGCAATTTCTACTTTTTTTTCTCTTGGGATATCCACACCAAAAATACGCGGCATAACTTAGTTTCCTTTCCTGAGCAAGTTATTCGAATTTTTTTAAAACGGATGCGAGTCTGCTCAGCCTTGTCTTTGCTTGTGCTTCGGATTAGAGCATATCACGTAGATGTAGCCTTTTCGGCGTACGATCTTGCATTTTTCACAAATTCTTTTTATTGAGCTTCTAACTTTCATATTTTCTCCTTAACGATCATTTAACCCGAAACGTAATTCGTCCGCGCGTCAGGTCATAAGGTGAAAGCTCCACCTTCACCTTGTCTCCCGGAAGAATGCGGATGTAATGCATCCTCATTTTACCCGAAATATGAGCGAGCACCTTGTGCCCATTTTCAAGTTCAACTCGAAACATCGCATTGGGGAGAGGCTCAACCACTGTTCCTTCCACCTCAATTGCATCTTCCTTCGGCATTATTCGGTTGCCTCGTCTTTAGTAATATTAATAAAACCATCTTCTGTAAACGCGACCGTGTTTTCGTAATGACTCGCACACTTCCGATCCTTGGTCACTACCGTCCAGCCATTCGACAAAGTTTCAACCGCATAACTTCCGTCCGTTACCATCGGCTCAATTGCAATCACAAGCCCTGGCACGATCTTTGCGCCCCGCCCCGCCTTCCCATAATTGGGAACCTGCGGATCTTCATGCAATTCCCGACCAATACCGTGACCGGCATAATCCCGAACGACCTGAAACCCTTGTGATTCCACATACTTTTGAATTGTCTCTGAAAGATCCCCAATTCGCCAGCCCACTTTAACCTTGGACAAAACAACATCGAAGGAATCTTTAGCCGTCGCAATCAACTTCTTTCGGCGATCATCAATTTCTCCAACCGCCCAGGTTCTTGCCGCATCCGTGTGAAAGCCGTTCCATTTTACGCCAGCATCAATGCTAACGATGTCTCCATTAAAAAGCGGCTGGTCTCCCGGTATCCCGTGGACCACCTCTTCATTAAGTGAAACACAAATCGACGCTGGATACCCCCGATACCCTTTAAAGGAGGGCTGGGCACCGTTCTCGCGAATCACTCTTTCAGCAACTTGATCCAGCTCGATTCCTGTTACGTTCTCACGGATCATCGGACGAAGGGTTTTGAAAACCTCTTGCAAAATCTTCCCCGATTCTTTGATAATCTGTATTTCGCGGCTTGATTTTAGTTCAATCATGCCGCATCAGCCAACTTTCTCAAAGAGCTCTGCTAATTTTTTTTGAACCGATGGAGCATCTCCGTCTGCCTGAACATCACGAAGAATCCCTTTTCGGGCATAATATTCAATCAAAGGTTTCGTCGAATCATGATAAACCGCGAGGCGCTTGCGAATAGTCTCCGGTTGGTCATCTTTTCGAGTCACAAGAGGTTGTCCGTGACAATCACAAATTCCTTCGACTTTAGGCGGCATATTTTTCACATGATATATTTTCCCATCAACCGGGCACAATCTGCGGCCAGAAAGACGTTCGACCACTACCGCTTCCGACGCATCAAAATTGATTGCCGCGGTCAGCACCATTTTTTCTGACGCGAGAAATTTATCAAGTTCTTCAGCCTGCCCCATCGTCCTCGGGTATCCGTCAAGAATAAAACCCTCATACCTTTTCGTTTTAAGCATTTTGATTTCCGCAAACATCATGTTATTTACCAGCATATCCGGTACGAGCTCACCCCGAGCCATAATATCCTTGGCTTCCATGCCAAGCGACGTGCCTTCCTTGATGTTCCGACGAAGAATATCTCCCGCCGCAAGATGGCAGAGACGTTGCGTCTTACTCAGGACTTCGGCATGCGTCCCCTTTCCCGCCCCGGGAGGCCCTAAAAAAATCAAATTCATGCCTACCTCCGCCCCTTAATCCGGCCCTTTTTAATAAAGCCGTCATAATGCCGCATAATGAGTTGGGATTCGATAGCGCGCATCACATCCAACACAACCCCCACGATGATCAGCAAACCGGTACCACCAAAAAAACTGGCAACCAAAAATGGAATGTTTAACACATGCTGCGATGAGACAATGCTCGGGAAAAGAGCAATGAGCGCCAGAATAACAGCCCCCGCCATCGCAATGCGTGTCATCAAATAGTCTAGATACTCCGCAGTATTTTTCCCAGGGCGGATGCCCGGAATGAAACCACCATATTTTTGAAGATTATCACTTACATCAACAGGATTAAAAGTGATCGCCGTATAAAAAAATGTAAAAAAGACAATTCCAAGAGCATAGATCAAAGAATAGGTGATCGTACCGTAAGCTAAAAGCTGAGCGGCCTGCGTCAACATCCCCGCGTTCGGGAAAAACCCTGCCAGCGTCGCTGGAAAAAGGATAACCGATTGTGCAAAAATGATTGGGATCACGCCCGCCTGATTAACCTTCAGCGGTAAATAGGTGCTTTGTCCTCCGTACACCCTGTGGCCTCGTATCTGCTTCGCGTACTGAACCGGGATTTTTCTCTGCCCCTGAATAATCAGGATCAAAAAGAGAACCGCCCCGACAAACAGCGAACACATAATGCCAAATTTCCACCACGGTAATTGTTGCCGGGATGGATCCAACGGCGACAATAAGATCCAAGTCTGACGCAAAGCTTCGGGAAGCGATTCAATAATACCCGCCGTGATAATAATCGACATCCCGTTGCCAATTCCGTAAGAGTCGATTTGTTCGCCGAGCCACATAATAAAAGCGGTCCCTGTCGTCATGGTCAACATACACATGAGACGAAAGCCCCAGCCGGGATCCGGAACAATCACCGTTCCGTTGAATGCCGCAGGATTTTCAAGCCAAAGAGCAATAAAAAAAGTTTGTAAAATACTCAGAATGATTGTGCCGTAGCGGGTCAGCTGGATGATTTTTTTTCGACCTTCTTCGCCCTCCTTGGCCATTTTCTCAAGCGCGGGAATCACCACGGTCAGAAGCTGCAAAATAATGGATGCCGAGATGTACGGCATAATTCCAAGTGCAAAAATTGTTGCCTTTTGGAGCGCTCCGCCAGTGAACATTCCCATAAAGCCGAGCAGGCTACCACCGCCCATGTTTTGCTGAAAAAATCTTGCCAACGCTACACCGTCGATACCGGGAGTCGGCACATAAGTCCCGATCCGGTAGATCGCGATAATCATGAACGTGAAAAAAATCTTCTTTCGAAGATCGGGGATTTTAAGGATATTACCGAACGCTTGTAGCACCAGAACTCCGTTCTTATAATGACCTCAAGCTTTGCTTCACAATGTGAAGTTGCAGAGGGGAATTTATATTACTTTTTAAGCAGAACCGCTTGACCGCCCTGAGCTTCGATTTTACTTTTGGCGGAAGCGCTAAAACTATGAGCCTTGACCGTTACAGCCACCTTCAGATCGCCCATACCAAGAACCTTAAGGCCATCCTGAAGTTTTTTAATCACGCCGCACGTACGCAGAATTTCCGGCGTGATTTCCTTTTCATCAAGCATTGCAATCTGCTTCAAATTTACGATCGCATAGGATGTTTTAAATTCATTATTGTTAAAACCCCGCTTGGGGAGACGTCGGTACAAAGGATTTTGGCCCCCTTCAAATCCGGGACGAAATCGGTAGCCCGATCGCGCCCGTTGCCCTTTGTGACCCTTAGTGGACGTTTTCCCATGCCCTGAACCAATGCCACATCCCAGACGTTTTGCTCTTTTTTTATAAGGAGTTTTATGCCGCATGTTCAACCTTCTTTTCTTCTTCAACTTTATCCATACGAATTTTCCGATCCACTAGCGAGGTCAATCCATCCACCGAAGCCTTCAATACATTGATCGAATTATCACTGCCAAGACTTTTCGTCAAAATATCTTTGATACCGCAAGCCTCACAGGCCGCACGAACCGATCCCCCTGCAATGACTCCCGTCCCCGGAGCCGCCGGTTTCAAAAGCACTTTAGCCGCACCATATCTTCCGATAATTTCATGCGGGATAGTGGTTCCCTTGAGGGTAATCTTAATTTTAGTTTTACGAGCTGCAACAAGGGCTTTCTTGATCGCATCCGCTACTTCATTAGCCTTCCCTTGAGCAAAACCGATTTCGCCAGCTCCGTTCCCCACGATCACAAGAGCACTGAAACTAAACCGTTTCCCCCCCTTAACAACCTTAGCGCAACGGTTAACCTGTATGACTTTTTCAAAAGTCGTTGAATCCATTCCCATCCGCGATGCGGAGGCAATGACCGTTTTGCCGGGCCTTTGATGAAGAGCCCCTTCCTTTTTTTCGTGAGTTGCGGGTGTTGCTGGCTTTTGCATGCTTAAATTGATTCCTTTCTTAATAAATTAACCATTACAAATGTAAACGATAGCTACGTTATTCCAGTAAATTTTTTTTACCCGTGTCATATGCTTTGTATTAAACTCGCCACAGCCACTGAACCGTTTTTACATACCTTACACGCGAAAGAACAAGTTGACTAAAACTGGATACCGCCTTTGCGAATTGAATCCGCAAAAGCTTTTACCCTTCCGTGATAGAGATAACCTCCACGGTCAAATGCAATCTGCTTGATCCCTTTTTTCTTGAGGTCTGCCGCGAATGCTTCTCCAAGCTTTTCTGCCACAAGGATCTTTCCTTTTTGCGCAACCTGCTTAAGAAACTCTTTGCTGAGTGAAGAACAGGCAGCGATTGTTTTGTGAGAAACATCGTCAATGGCTTGAGCCTGAAGACTCATGAGCGAACGGTGTACCACAACCCGAGGGCGCTCTGCGGTACCCGTGATTTTCCGGCGAATTCTTTCGTGTCTTGCTACTCGTCCCAATTCCTTAAGATTTGACATATTTTTTAAAGTCCCTGGATTAGCCGACCGCTTTACCCTGTTTTCGGCGAACATACTCGCCCGTGTATCGAATACCTTTGCCCTTATAAGGCTCTGGCTTATAAAAACTACGGATCTCTGCCGCAACCTGTCCCACTCGCTGTTTATCGAGTCCCGTCACCACGATATTTGTCGGCTTGGGACATTTAATTTCAATATCCTTTCCAAAGGAATATTCGATGGGATGCGTAAAACCAAGAGACATCGAAAGCACGTTCCCTTTCACGGCCGCCTTCACACCTACGCCCACAATATCCAGTTCTTTGGAATAACCTTGCGTGACACCCACAACCATATTTTGGATCAGGGCACGGGTCAATCCATGCAGGGCACGATCACTACCGTCATTCGTTGCACGTGTCACTTTTACTTCATTCCCTTCCATCGCCACTTTGACGCGCGGATGCACCGCCATGGAAAGAACGCCTTTAGGACCCTGAACCTGGACGTTCTGCCCCTGGACCGTAATTTTAACTTTTTCAGGTATTGTGACCGGTTTTTTCCCGATACGCGACATACATTTCTCCGTTAACATTTGCCCGAAAACATCTTGCTATCTTTTCGAGCTAAAAACTTTATTTACAATGATTCAGTTCGATTTTCAACAAGCCTTACCAGACGTGGCAGAGAATCTCTCCACCCGCCTTATTTTCACGGGCCTGACGATCCGTCATGACACCTTTGGGCGTCGACAAAATTGCAATACCCAACCCCCCTTGAACTTTTGGGATTTCATTGCTCCCGACGTAGTAACGAATGCCCGGTTTGGAAATTCGCTTGATGCCCTGAACCGCCGGTTTTTTTTCTGCACCAATATACTTCATATGAATTCGTGCAAACCGCTTTTCTCCTTCAGTAAAAGGCTTCACATTCTCGATAAAACCTTCTTCTTTGAGGATTTCGGCAAGTCGCACCGTCAGGCTAGACGCCGACACCGTCAGCTTGTCTTTTTTTGCCTGAGCCGCATTACGAATGCTTGTTAAAAAATCACCGATAAAATCGGAACGTGACATTTTTTTCTCCATTTACCCCGTGAGGGGTGTTCACTCTTTAGCATCTTGCTGTGACTTACTAAACACAGACGTCACTTTTAATTATAGAAACTTGACGGATCCTACCAGCTTGATTTCACAACGCCCGGCAGCATTCCAACATGAGCAAGTTCGCGAAAACAGATTCGGCAAATACCAAATTTACGAATGTATCCGCGGGGCCGCCCGCATCGCTGGCAACGGTTGTACCGGCGTACCTTAAATTTCGGAGTTCGCTTTTGTTTAACAATTAAACAGGTCTTTGCCATCTATTTTTCCTTTATGCTTTCTTGAACGGGAAACCAAGGAGCTCAAGAAGTTTCTTGCCTTCTTTGCGATTCTTAGCCGTCGTTACAAAAGTAATATCCATCCCCTGAGTTTTTTTAATCTTATCATATTCAACTTCGGAGAAAATAATCTGTTCCGTCAAACCGAGAGAATAATTACCAGCCTGATCAAAGCTTTTATCTGAAAAACCGCGGAAGTCACGAATTCGTGGCATCGCAACATTAATCAACCGATCTAAAAATTCGTACATTCGGGCGCGTCGAATGGTAACCTTAAGGCCGATGGGCGAGCCTTCACGAAGCTTGAATGCAGAAATCGATTTTTTCGCTCTCGTTACAACCGGTTTTTGCCCGGTAATTCTTGAAAGCTCCACGGCAAGCTGGTCAAGAATCTTGATATCCTCCTGACCTTCCTTCACGCCCATATTAATGACTATCTTTTCAAGTTTCGGCGCCTGCATAGGATTTTTTAGACCAAACTCTTTCAAAAGAGCAGGAACGACTTCCTTACGATAAATATCAAGCAAACGAGGTGTCTCGACAGCAATTTTTTGTTTCATATTTTTATAAAACCTCACCCGACTTTTTTGCGAGACGGTGTTTGGTTCCGTCCGCGAGGATCGAATACCCCACCCGAGTCGGCTTTCCGCTCCGCGGGCAAACAAGCTTTACATTTGCAGACGGAAGCTTTCCTTCCATTTTCGTAATCCCTCCCTTGGGATTTTCCTGACTTTTCCTCATGTACACAGTCCGATAGTTGATCTTTTCTATCAGAAGCTTACTCTCCGTTGGATAGACCCGCATCACGCGGCCTTTTTTACCTTTATCTTTTCCCTTTGTAACAATAACTTCGTCGCCTTTTTTAATCTTCATGACTTACCTTGGTAGAGACTTATACCTTTTTTTGTTATAGAAAAAAATTAAGAAACTTGAAAACTTTTTCTCAAATCCAACCTTGTAAAAGGAACCGACTTAGACAACCTCCGGAGCCAGCGAAATAATTTTCGTAAAATCGGCATCTCGAAGTTCACGCGCCACAGGGCCAAATATTCGGGTTCCTCTAGGATTTTTTTGATTATCAATCAAGACAATCGCATTCGATGAAAAACGCACAATAGAGCCATCTTTGCGTTGGATCGGACTCTTGGATCTTACAAGAACCGCCTTAACTACTTCACCCTTTTTAATCGCACCATTGGGAAGCGCTTCTTTCACCGAGGCCGTTATAATATCTCCCACTTCCGCCGTCCGCTTCCCCCGGCGACCCAGCACGCCAATCATGGCAGCCTTCTTTGCTCCGCTGTTGTCGGCTATTTCAAGCACCGTTCGCATCTGGATCATTTCATCACCTTCACAAGCCGCCAATTTTTTGTCTTCGAAAGAGGCCGGGTTTCCATAATTTGAACCCGATCCCCTTCTTTTGCTTCGTTCCGTTCATCATGCACCGCGTAACGAATTTGGCGTCTGATCGTCTTATTAAACTTGGGGTGCTGCAAAAGACGCGTCACGGAAACAACAACCGTTTTTTTCATTTTTGCACTTACGACAACGCCTTCCCGAACACGCTTGCTCGGCTCTGTTTTTCCTTGTTCGCTCATTTCTTTTTCCCGGTTCTCTGGATCTCGTTAACGATTGTCAGGATCCTTGCAATATCCCGCTTGGCCTGACCCAATGTATTTTGTTGCTCAAGCTTTCCTGTTTTTTGCTGAAAACGCAACTGCATAAGATTTTTCTTAAGATTCATTGCTTTTTCTTTTAATTCTTCCAGACTTAATCCGCGCAGATCAGATGATTTTAACATATCAGACTCACGCCTCCCGTTTTACAAATTTGGTGCGAAACGGAAGTTTATGGGCGCACAAACGCATCGCGGACTTTGCAAGCTGTTCAGGAACACCCCCCATTTCAAAAAGGATCTTGCCAGGCTTAATAACCGCCACATAATATTCCGGCGCTCCTTTGCCCTTTCCCATACGCGTCTCCGCCGGCTTTTTCGAATAAGGCTTATCAGGAAACACCCGCAACCATATTTTCCCGCCCCTCTTGACGTGCCTCGTAAGCGCCACACGGGACGCTTCAATCTGAATCGCCGTCAACCAGGCACATTCAAGCGCCTTAAGTCCGTAATCACCATAAGCCAGACGACTTCCTCGAGTCGCAACTCCCCCCATCCAGCCGCGATGCTGCTTGCGGAATTTTACACGTTTAGGCATCAGGGGCATTGTTTGTATTCTCCTTACTCGCTTCGGAAGTCTCAGCAACCTTCTTCATCTCAGCCTCAACCTGGCTGAGCTTCTTTTCAAGCTCTTGCTTTTTTTCTTCCTGTTCCTTCTTAATCAAAATGTCACCTTTATAAATCCAAGCCTTGCAACCAATCGTACCGTAGGTCGTAAAAGCCTCAGCAAAACCATAATCGATGTCTGCACGAAATGTGCTAAGGGGTACCTTACCCTCCTTATAACCTTCTTCTCGGGCAATTTCGGCGCCACCAAGCCGTCCTTTACATTTCACCTTGATCCCAAGCGCTCCTTTTTGCATTGCCAATTGAACGGCTTTTTTCATGGCACGACGAAAGCTGACTCGTTTTTCAAGCTGTAACGCCATATTCTCCGCTACAAGCTGAGCATCAATCTGAGGCATCTTGACTTCTTTGATATCAAGAAAGACTTCGTTTTTCGTGATCGCCGTCAAATCTTCTTTAATTTTATCAATCTCCTGACCACGGCGTCCAATAATGATCCCAGGTTTTGCGGCAAAGATCCTGACCCGCAAGCGGCTGGAAGCACGATCAATCTCGATCGAGGAGACCCCGGCCGTCGCAAGCTTCGCTTTAAGATACTTGCGAATCTTGAGATCCTCGCCTAGATACGCAACCGCATCGCCCTTAGCGAACCAGCGCGCTCTCCAGGGCTTGATGTATCCGACCCTTAAACCATATGGATGAGCTTTTTGACCCAAAGTATTTCCTCCTCTTTAAGCTGCTTTCGCGGCCTTTTTCTTATGAGACTTAACTTCTTCCGGCGCTTCGCCGCCCCAAATTTTCTGACCTTCAGAAACGATCACCGTCAAATGTGACGTTCGCTTTAAAATCTTGTCGGCCCGCCCCATCGATCGGCTCATGAAACGTTTCATGACGGGACCTCCATCAGCTCGAATGTCTGAAACAATAAGCCTTTTTTCGTTTAATCCAAGATTTTTTGCGTTCGCAATCGCACTTTTAAGAGTTTTACCGGCAATCCTTGCGCCTTTTTGGGGCATCAGCGACAGAATCCCCATAGCTTCAATCGCCGGCCGCTTGCGAATCGTATCGATAACCAAGCGCAATTTTCTCGGTGCAATCCGCACATGCTTAGTAATAGATTTAATCTTTCTGGGATCCGGAGCTACCTGAGTAGCAGTTTTTTTACTATCAACTTTTGCCATAGTTCTCTCTTCAATCAATTAGGTTTTAGCCCCTGTCGCCATCGCGGCAGCTTTTTCGCCAGACGCACTGTGTTTTCGGAAAGTTCGGGTCGGAGCAAATTCACCCACTTTATGACCTACCATATTTTCGGTCACGAACACATTCAAGAAAGTTTTCCCGTTGTGAACTGTTAAAGTGACTCCCACAAAATCCGGGGTGATTGTAGAACGCCGCGACCATGTTTTGATCGGCCGACGATCTTTTTTCTCAACAGCTACCCTAACTTTTTTAAGCAATTTTTCGTCTACAAAAACGCCTTTTTTTGATGACCGGCTCATTTTCTACGATCCTTCACGATGTATTTATTGGAAGCCTTGTACCGCTGACGTGTTTTCAATCCTTTGGATTTCTGTCCCCAAGGGCTTTGCGGATGATTTCCGCCTTTCGATTTTCCTTCACCACCACCCAGTGGATGATCCACAGGGTTACGGCAAATTCCACGAGAAACAGGACGTTTACCAAGCCAACGACTGCGTCCCGCCTTTCCAAGAACAATATTTTCATTGTCAATATTCGAACACTGTCCGATCGTCGCGTACGCTTTGGAAGGAATTAAGCGAACCTCACCCGATGGCAATTTAATGTGAGCAAAATCATTTTCCTTTGCAAGAATTTGAGCCACACCTCCAGCCGAACGAACCAGCTTACCACCCAGACCTGGTTTTAATTCGATATTGTGGATCATGGTTCCTTCCGGAATTTTCTGTAGTGGCAAATGGTTCCCCAAAGAGACTTCTGCCTCGGGCCCACTTATCACCTTTTCCCCCACCTTCAGACCATCTGGGCAAAGAATGTAACTTTTGATTCCATCTTGATAAGCTACAAGCGCAATACGTGCACTCCGGTTAGGATCATACTCAACGGTTAATACGGTTGCAGGTATACCGTGTCGGAGCCTGCGAAAATCCACTAAACGAATCCTCTGTTTGTGTCCGCCCCCAATCCGACGCGAGGTAATGTGACCAATATTATTCCGTCCCCCAGTCCTTTTACGGATCTCGGTCAGCGGTTTAAAAGGCCTATCTACTGTGATATCGGAGAAATCAGATACGTTCCCGTATCGTCGAGTCGGCGTCACTGGTCTAAATTTAATAAGTCCCATAACTGTTTAACTAGCTCCTTGCCCCGCTCACGCAGGGGTTATTTCGTCCAATCGATTTTGTCACCTTTTTTCAAGGTCACAATCGCTTTTTTCCAATCCGGTGTCTGTCCAGGCTGATAGCGTACACGTCGCCATTTTCCGCCCACATTAATCGTATTGACATTGGTGACATGCACATTAAAAATTTTTTCTACCGCAGACTTTATTTCTTTTTTATTCGCGCTTGGATGCACTTTAAACCCATATTGATTTGCGTTTTTCGTCGCCCGCGTAACTTTTTCCGTGATCCACGGTTCTACAATGATGTCATACATCGTCAAGCTCATGATTCAGAAACTCCTGTCAACCTTTTTTCGAGAAGCTCAAGCGCCGATTCGTCAATAATGACTTTCACGTGCTGAAGTATGTCGTAAGCATTAATATCCGAAACGCTCTTGACACAAACCCACTTTTGCAGATTACGGCTTGCACGCTTTAAATTCACATCAAAATCTTTAGTCAAATAAACAGCCTTCTTTTCCTGAATCGGTAGCATTTTGACAATACCGGCCCACTCTTTAGTTTTTGCTGTCCCAAGCTTTAAGGACTCGAGAATCATGATGTTTTTTTCACGTCCACGCATCGCAATAGCAACCTGCAGGGCTTTGCCCCGAATAGCTTTGGACAAATTCACCGAATAATCCCGAGGCCGCGGCCCAAACACGACGCCTCCACCCTTCCAGATCGGTGAACGAGTCGACCCGTGCCGGGCGTTACCAGTTCCCTTTTGACGCCACGGTTTTTTTCCACCCCCGCGAACTTCTCCGCGAGTCTTGGTATTTGCCGTTCCCCTTCGAAGGTTGGCGCTATAAGCGTTTCGCACCAATTCAAGAAGCCTTTGATTAATGCGAACCCCAAAAACTTCGGGATTCAACACCACTTCCTGCTTCTTTTTTCCCTCTTTTGTATAAAGAGGCACTTTCATCGTTTTGCTCTACCTTTCAGATCGGACGCTTTATTTCGCGCCATCGTGGTTTTTTTGTTCAGATGTAATGTCCGACGAATCTACGGGAGCTTCCTTCGGCTGCTGACTTACTTTCCACTTATTTTTATTGCCACGTTTAAGCGATGATTTGATAAAAAGATATCCACCCTCAAAACCTGGGATACTTCCTTTAACAACTAACAAATTATTTTCCAGATCAACCTTCACCACTTTAACATTATGAACTGTAACGCGTTCATTGCCGAGATGACCAGGAAGCCCTTTACCTTTACGAACTTTTTTTCTTGCGCCCACGCCTCCAGCCTGTGAGCCAATACCGCCGGGTTGCCGCCCAAACATCGAACCATGGCCTTGCGAAGCCCCTCCCTTATAACCAAGCCGCTTCACAACCCCCTGAAATCCCTTCCCGATCGAAGTCCCGACCACATCCACAAACTCTCCTGCTTCAAAATTATCAACCCGAATTTCACTGCCAAGATTAAGATTTTCAAGACTTTCCGTACGGATTTCACGGTTGATGTTAACCGGAGGAATGCCAATCTTTTTAGTCGCACCCAGACGAGACTTCGTGAGCTTCCGCTCCTTCACAACATCAAAACCAAGCTGAACCGCCTGATAACCATTTTTTTCTTTTGTGCGAATCCCGGTCACAAAACAAGGCCCAACTTGAATTAAGGTTACCGGCACCTGAGCACCATCTTCATCGAAAATTCGTGACATCCCAATTTTTTTTCCTAAAAGACCCAACATGCTTTTTTCCTTTAAAGTTTTATCTCAACATCAACGCCCGCCGGCAGATCCAGCTTCATCAAAGCATCAACCGTCCGGGACGTAGGCTCTTCAAGTTCGATAAGCCTCTTATGAGTTCGAATTTCAAATTGATCACGTGCTTTTTTATCGATCGTCGGTCCCCGAAGCACGGTGGTCTTCCAAATATGAGTCGGAAGCGGAATCGGGCCAATGACTTTTGCGCCAGTTTTTTTGGCCGTCGCAACAATTTCCTGGACTGATTGATCCAAGACTCGATGATCGTACGCCTTTAATTTGATACGTATTTTTTCTTTAACTGCCATTTTGTTTGCTCCGTTAATGAACAGACATTTTAAAAATGAATGTCCTTTGCCCACCGCACCTTACTCGCTCGCTTTTTGAAAGAACAAAAAACTTAAGTAAAGTGTATCTTTCGCTTTTTTATTCAGTGATAAAAGCTAAGGAATGCAGTTCGCCATCACGACACGATGGAGCTTTGCATCTCAAAACACAATTCCTTCAGCTCGCGATAATTTTCTCCGCGATCATTCTCGGAACTTCCTGATAAGTATTTGGCTCCATCGTATAGGTTGCTCGTCCCTGAGAGAGAGAACGAACTGCCGTTGCATAACCAAACATTTCAGAAAGAGGCACCAGCCCACGAATGGATTTTAAATGCCCCCGGTTACTTAGTTCCTGAATAACACACCGACGCGAATTAAGATCTCCGATAACATCACCCATGTATTCTTCAGGCACAAGGACCTCAACAAGCATAATCGGTTCGAGCAGAATAGGCTTCGCCCTTTTGAAGGCATCTTTGAACGCGAAAATACCAGCCATTTTAAAAGCAATTTCCGAGGAGTCGACTTCGTGATAACTCCCATCAAAAACCGTCGCTTTCACGTCGGTGACGGGATAACCTGCCAACACACCATTGGTGCAAGCATCCATAACGCCATCCTCCACCGCGGGAATATACTCCCTTGGGATGGTACCGCCCACGACCTTATTTTCAAATTCAATACCCTTGCCTCGCTCAAGCGCTTCAACCTTAAGATAGCAATGTCCGTACTGACCCCGACCACCCGTCTGCTTAATGAATTTTCCTTCCGCCTCCGCCATCCCCAAAATAGTTTCTTTGTAAGCAACCTGAGGTTTACCGACGTTGACCTGAACTCCATATTCACGTTTTAAAATATCGATCTTAATATCCAGATGAAGTTCACCCATACCCCCGATAAGGGTTTGTACCGTTTCCTGGTCAGTCTTAACACGAAACGTAGGATCTTCAGCAACGAGCTTCCCAATCGCATCCGAAAGTTTATCACGATCCGCCTTAGTCTTCGGCTCAATTGCCATCCAGATGACAGGCTCCGGGACAAACATCGCCTCAAGCAGAATAGGATGTTTTTCGTCGCAGAACGTATCACCGGTTTTTACATCCTTAAGTCCGACCGCCGCAACGATATTTCCAGCACCCGCCTCATCAATTTCCTCACGCTTGTTCGAATGCATAATCAAAAGCCGCCCCAATCGCTCCGTTTTTCCGGTCCGAGTGTTGGTGATATAAGATGCCGATGCGAGCGTGCCCGAATAAATTCGAATAAAGGTTAATGTCCCTACAAACTTGTCACTTGCGATCTTGAACGCATAACAACTGAGCGGTGCTTTATCATCCGTTTCACGGACAATTTCATTTCCGGTCTCAGGATCTGTACCTTTAACCGGCGGTACATCTTTCGGCGATGGCAAATAATCCACAACCGCATCGAGCATTTGCTGTACACCTTTGTTCTTTAACGAAGATCCCACAATTACCGGAGTCATCTTAAGTGAAACCGTCCCTTTGCGAATTGCAGCTTTTATTTCTGCAATGGTCGGCTCCTGACCTTCAATAAACTTTTGCATTAAATGATCATCACATTCAGAGACTTTTTCAATCATAAACTCACGGGCTTTTTTGCAAGTATCAAGATACTCTTCGGGGACATCGATGGTTTGAAATTTAGCTCCAAGGCTGTCATCATCAAAAATAAAAGCTTTCATTTCAACAAGATCGATCAACCCTTTGAAATTTTCTTCTCGACCAATCGGATATTGTATCGGAACAGCGTTCGCCCCGAGCTGATCCCGCATTTGCTGGACATTTTTCTCAAATTCCGCACCGGTACGATCCATCTTATTGATATAAGCAATCCGTGGAACATGATATCGATCCGCTTGCCGCCAAACCGTTTCAGACTGTGGCTCGACACCTTCCACCGCACCGAAAACAGCTACACAACCGTCCAGCACGCGCAAAGACCTTTCGACCTCAATAGTAAAATCTACGTGGCCGGGGGTATCAATAAGGTTAATCCGGCAATCTCTCCAAAAACAGGTCGTCGCCGCAGACGTAATCGTAATACCGCGCTCCTGCTCTTGCTCCATCCAGTCCATCACTGCGGTCCCTTCATGCACTTCACCAACCTTGTAGGTTCGCCCAGTGTAAAAAAGAATACGCTCAGACGTAGTGGTTTTTCCTGCATCGATATGCGCCGCAATACCGATGTTACGAATTTTTTCTAGCGGATAATGTATTTTTTTATCGTCTGCCATGATATTTTTGCATTTCTATTTAATCACGTTACCACGCATGTTTTTGGAGCCATCAATTATTTCCGGCCATCTATTACCAACGATAATGCGCAAACGCCCTGTTGGATTCAGCCATCTTATGAACATCTTCTCTCTTTTTAACGGCCGCACCGGTCTTATTAAAGCCATCGATCAGTTCCTGCGCAAGCTTCTCGTGCATAGGTTTTCCCTTTCGTTCACGGGAATAGGCACGGATCCATCGAAGCGCAAGAGATTGACCACGCTCTTCCGGGACACTGACCGGCACTTGGTAGGTCGCCCCGCCAACTCGGCGAGACTTCGTTTCCAAAAGAGGTCGGATATTATCCACGGAATGATGAAAAACTTCAAGAGGTTCTTTTGAAGTTTTTTCTTTGATAATATCGAACGCCTGATAAACAATTTTTTCAGCGATTGATTTTTTCCCGCGCTCCATAACAACGTTGATCAGTTTTGCAACCAACAAGTCATTAAAACGTGGGTCGGGATCAATTCTTCTTTTTTGTGCGCGACGCCTTCTCATGCTGCCTTTGCATCCTTCTTGGGTGTTTTGGCTCCGTATTTGGAGCGTGATTTAGTACGGTCCGCGACACCACCGGTGTCGAGTTTCCCGCGAACAATATGGTAACGTACGCCGGGAAGATCTTTAACGCGACCTCCACGCACAAGTACAATCGAGTGCTCCTGAAGATTATGCCCCACCCCCGGGATATAGGCAGTGACTTCCTCTCCATTGGTAAGCCTCACCCGCGCAATCTTTCGTAGCGCCGAGTTTGGCTTCTTGGGAGTTTGTGTACGAACCATGAGACAAACCCCTTTTCGAAACGGCGCGTTATGCAAGGCCGGAGATTTTGACTTCGTTTCAAATTTTTTTCTACCGTACTTGATCAATTGATTTATTGTGGGTGCCATTATCTTTTACCCCGTTAAAACAGATTTCTAACACATCTGTTTTGTTTAATATTTTATTTTTAACTTTATTTGACCCGCGAGCTTACCTTCCAGCTCTTCAACGGGGTGTGTCTTTTGACGAAACTTCTTCCGTAGCTTTAGCCTTGGATTTTTCCGGATCCGGCAGTACATCCGTCAGATCCTTTCCCATTTCAATATTATGGTGAATTTTAAAACCCGTTCCTGCGGGTACGAGATGTCCCATAATAACGTTTTCTTTTAGACCCTGCAGAAAATCGCGCTTCCCGGCCGACGCGGCTTCCGTCAGCACACGGGTCGTTTCCTGGAAACTCGCCGCAGAAATAAAACTATCCGTCGTCAGAGATGCCTTGGTAATTCCGAGTAGAATGGCCGTACCGACAGCCGGCTTCTTGCCTTTCTTTACCATCTTCTCGTTTTCCTCAGCAAATTTTAATTTTTCGACATGAGATCCAACCAGAAAATCCGTATCTCCTGGATCTTCAATGCGCACTTTCCGAAGCATTTGACGGACGATAACTTCGACGTGCTTGTCGTTTAGTTTTACTCCCTGTAGACGATAGACCTCCTGCACTTCGTCAACAAGATAAGCTTGCAGGCTTCGTTCACCGGAAACCCGCAGGATATCTTGCGGAACAACAGGACCATCCACAAGTTGCTGACCCGCAAATACCTTGTCCCCCTTATAAACGTTGAGGTGTTTACCGTGGGGAATAAGATATTCTTTGGTCATGCCCGTCGAACTTTTGACGATGATCTTTCGTTGCCCCTTCACAACTTCACCAATCTCAACCACACCGTCAATTTCAGAAATAATCGCGGGATTTTTCGGCTTGCGCGCTTCAAAAAGCTCGGCCACACGAGGAAGACCTCCCGTAATATCACGGGTCTTTGCAATTTTTCTAGGAGTCTTCGCAAGGAGCGTACCCCCGGTCACCTGCTGACCATCCTTCACGACAACGTGGGCGGCGGTCGGGATCGGATAAAACGCCAGGATTTCCTCATTGGCTCCGACAATCAAAAGCTGAGGATGGTGATCCTCCTTGTGCTCGATGATGACACGCTCGACCATGCCAGTCGTCGCGTCGATTTCTTCATTCATCGTTACGCCATCTTTGATGTCCTCATATTTTACCTTTCCGGATACTTCCGTCAAAATCGGAACAGTATACGGATCCCATTTCACAAAAATCTCACCCTTCTTAACCGTCTCACCGTCTTTATAGTGAATAATCGCTCCGGTCGGGATGGTATAGCGCTCTAACTCACGTCCCGTTGAATCATGTATGGAAAGCTGACCATTACGATTAAGCACCACAATTTCGCCCGTTTTAGTCACAACGGTCTTTAAACTGTGATACTGCAACGCACCTTCATTGCGGGACTTATAATAAGATTGTTCGATCACACGCGACGCCGTACCCCCAATGTGGAACGTCCGCATGGTTAACTGGGTTCCAGGTTCTCCAATGGACTGCGCTGCGATAATGCCGCTGGCGGTACCAAGCTCAACAAGTTTTCGCGTCGCAAGATCACGGCCATAACACTTTGCACAAACACCCTTTTGGGCTTCGCAACAAAGAACCGAACGAACCCTGATCTTTTCAATCCCAGCTTCCTCAATCTTGGCAACAATCGCTTCATCAATCAAATCACCCGACTTCACAATCACCTGGTCCGTAATCACGTCCACGACGTTATCCAGTGCCACACGACCCAAGATGCGATCCGCCAACGGGACAATAACATCTTCCCCTTCATAGTACGGTTCCATCACAATCCCGTTCAAAGTGCCACAGTCGTCCAGAGAGATAATAACGTCCTGCGCAACGTCGACAAGACGGCGCGTCAAATATCCCGAGTCTGCCGTCTTGAGAGCCGTATCCGCCAACCCCTTACGCGCGCCGTGCGTTGAAATAAAATAATCGAGCACGGTCAGTCCTTCTCTGAAATTCGCCGTGATAGGGTTTTCGATAATCTCGCCAGACGGTTTTGCCATCAAACCACGCATACCGGCTAACTGACGAATTTGCTGCTTTGAACCACGAGCTCCCGAATCCGCCATCATAAAAATAGGATTAAAGGGATCCAATTCCTCAAACATAACATCCGAAACACGATCCGTTGCATGCGTCCAGATATCAATAATCTTATTCTTGCGCTCACCGTCCGTAATAATACCCTGTTTGTACTGGCTCTCGATGGATTTCACTTCCTTATGAGACTCAATAAGAATCGATTCTTTTTTATCTGGGATCTGAATATCATCAATCCCGATCGAAATTCCTCCGCTGGTCGCCGCATCAAAACCAAGAGATTTGAGCCTGTCAAGAAGATCCACAACAATCGCGTGTCCGAACTTGTGATAACAGTCCGTAATAATTTTTGAAAGCTTGCCTTTGCTGACAACTTCATTGACGAACCGGAAACCTTTTGGCAAGGCCTCATTTAGCAAAATACGCCCCATCGTCGTATCAATCACATCGCCGGAATCAAGCTTGATCTTACATTTCGCGTGTTTGTGAATTTGTCTATCCTGAAAAGCGAGGAAAGCCTCCTGATAACTTCCAAAAAACAATCCTTCCCCTTTTAGGCCTTCACGCATTTTGGTCAGATAATAAATCCCAAGCACAATATCCTGCGTCGGCGTCATGATGGGGTTTCCGCTTGCCGGTGAAAAAATATTATTTGCGGAAAGCATCAGGATCCGGGCTTCCATCATCGCCTCCATCGACAGCGGAACGTGAACGGCCATCTGGTCACCATCAAAGTCGGCGTTGAACGCGGTACACACCAGTGGATGGATTCGAATCGCGTTCCCCTCGATAAGCGTTGGCTCGAAAGCCTGGATACCCAACCTGTGAAGTGTGGGCGCACGATTCAGCATCACCGGGTGTTCATGAATAACTTCCTCGAGAATATCCCAAACTTCAGGTTTTACGCGTTCCACCATTTTTTTCGCCGAACGAATGGTGTGCACATGACCGCGCTCCTTAAGCTTACGGATGATAAACGGCTCAAAAAGCTCGAGCGCCATCTTTTTAGGAAGCCCACACTGATGCAGTCTGAGTTCCGGACCGATAACAATGACAGAACGGCCTGAATAATCCACGCGTTTTCCTAAAAGATTTTGGCGGAATCGGCCCTGTTTACCTTTGAGCATATCACTTAAGGATTTGAGAGGCCGGTTCCCAGCGCCAAGGACAGGGCGACCGTGACGGCCATTATCGAAAAGAGCATCAACGGCTTCTTGCAACATACGTTTTTCATTCCGGATGATGACATCAGGCGCCTTAAGATCCAGAAGCTTACGAAGACGGTTATTACGATTAATAACCCGTCGATAAAGATCGTTCAAGTCACTGGTCGCGAACCGCCCGCCATCGAGCGCCACTAAAGGCCGAAGATCCGGCGGAATCACTGGAATGACCCTCATGATCATCCACTCCGGCTTATTACCCGACTTGCGAAAAGCCTCGACGATCTTGAGAATTTTTACTGCCCGTGCGCGAGACTGCTTGGATTTCGAAACTTTCACCTGCCGTTGATATTTCTGAGTCAACTTATCCAGGTCAATTTCGGAAAGCAACTTTTGAACCGCCTCGGCGCCCATCATGGCATCGAAGGCATCCAGTCCATATTGCTCCTGCGCTTTATGGAATTCTTCTTCTGTTAAGAGTTGGCGGGCCTTGAGAGGAGTTTGTTTGGGATCGATGACGATGTACTCCTCGTAATAGAGAACCTTTTCAAGTGCACGAACACTTAAATCAAGAAGATTTCCGATCCGTGACGGCATCGTCTTGAAAAACCAAATATGGGATACAGGCGTTACCAGATCAATATGTCCCATCCGCTCACGCCGTACGCGAGCCTGCGTCACTTCCACGCCACATCGATCGCAGGTAATCCCTTTGTGCTTAATACGCTTGTACTTACCGCAGGCACACTCATAATCTTTTGTAGGCCCAAAAATACGTTCGCAGAAGAGACCGTCTTTTTCGGGCTTGAGCGTTCTGTAGTTGATAGTCTCCGGCTTTCTTACTTCCCCCTTGGACCATTTTCGGATCGTTTCGGGTGAAGCAACTCGGATCGCAACAGAATCAAAGGTGTTAACGTCGTAGTTCATACTTTCAGCTTCTCCTTAGCCTCTTCTTTAGCATCGAATTCGGCTTTGGTTTCCGTCTTAGAAAACTTGGCGCCTCCGGCCCGCTCTGGAACAATATCCAGACCCAGCGCCTGAAGCTCTTTAACAAGCACGTTAAAGGATTCCGGTGTCCCCGCATGCAGTGCAGGCTCACCTTTCACAATGGCTTCATAAACCCTTGTACGGCCAACCACATCATCTGATTTGACAGTTAACAACTCCTGGAGCGTAAACGCGGCACCATAAGCCTCGAGCGCCCACACTTCCATTTCTCCAAAACGTTGGCCGCCAAATTGCGCTTTTCCACCCAACGGTTGCTGGGTCACAAGCGAATACGGCCCGATCGAGCGGGCATGAATTTTGTCATCTGCCAAATGTGCCAGTTTCAGCATGTAAATATAACCCACGGTCACCTTACTATCAAAGGGATCACCGGTACGGCCATCCATCAACGTCACTTTTCCGTCCAGCGGAAGGTTCGCCTCTTTCATCATCGCTTTAATCTCTTCTTCAGTCGCGCCTGAAAACACCGGCGTTTCCACATGCAAACCGAGCGCCTTTGCGGCCCACCCAAGGTGGGTTTCAAGAATTTGCCCAACGTTCATACGGGAAGGTACACCAAGCGGGTTTAAAATAATGTCCACCGAGGTTCCGTCATCCATAAATGGCATATCTTCTTCGGGAAGGATTTTTGCAATCACACCTTTGTTTCCGTGACGACCTGCCATTTTGTCTCCAACCGATATCTTGCGCTTCGAGCAGACATAGACCACGACCTTTTTAATCACACCTGGAGGAAGCTCATCCCCTTTTTTGACCCGGTCAATTTCGCGGGTCCGTTCCGCTACAAGCTCATCAATTTCATCGCCCCAGACACGCGCAATTTTCTTGATACTTTCCTCAAGATCAGGATCGTCGTCAATCCGAAGAGAATCCCAGTCGCAACTTTCAAGCTTCTTAAGGTCACCTTTCGTGATGACATGACCGGCCTTAATAAGCACTTCACCTAAAATATCGTCCAAAAGATCCTCAGAAAGTTTTTTTCCGATCACCATATCCGAGACTTTGTTCAACCTTTCGCGTTTTAGCAATTCAATGCGATCGGTATATCGCTCTTTAATCTCGTTAATGTCTTTATTTTCTTGTTTCCGCTCTTCCTTAGTCTTTGCTGCAGATTCCTTACGGGCAAATACTTTGACGTCAACCACAATCCCCTCCACCCCCGGAGGAACCGTCAAGGAGGCGTCACGGACATCACCTGCTTTTTCACCAAAAATCGCCCGGAGTAATTTTTCTTCCGGAGACAGTTCAATCTCGGATTTAGGTGTAATTTTGCCGACGAGAATATCACCAGGCTTCACTTCCGCCCCGATTCTCACAATTCCTTCTTCATCGAGATCTTTCAGAGATTCTTCGCTAACATTCGGAATGTCCCGGGTAATCTCTTCATTACCCAACTTCGTGTCCCGAGCTTCGATGTCAAATTCTTCAATATGGAGCGAGGTATAAGTGTCCTGCTTGCAAAGTTTTTCACTGACGATGATCGCGTCTTCAAAGTTGTAACCTCGCCATGGCATAAATGCCACCAGGACGTTACGTCCAAGCGCCAAGTCACCGCCCTGTGTTCCGGCGCCATCTGCGATCAAATCACCACGCTTAACTTTATCTCCAATCTGGACAAGAGGCCGCTGATTAATACAAGTGCCGGCATTGGAGCGTTTAAACTTTTTGAGCTTGTACACAAAATCATCGATGACAATTTCCTCAGAAGAAACAGCGGTAACGGTCCCCCGTGACTTAGCCGCAAGTACTGCACCTGAATCTTTCGCAACATGCCTTTCCATACCCGTACCAACTAGGGGTGCCTCAGTGGTGAGAAGAGGCACTGCCTGTCGTTGCATGTTGGACCCCATAAGAGCCCGGTTCGCGTCATCATGCTCAAGAAACGGGATAAGAGCCGCCGCCACCGAAACAATCTGTCTCGGAGAAACGTCCATGTAATCAATTTCTTCGGGCTTTTTCTTGGGGAAATCGCCACGGAACCGGCAAGAAGTTTGATCACTCAAAAATCGACCCGACTTATCAACGGGTGCATTGGCCTGCGCGATCACATACTTGTCTTCTTCATCGGCCGTCAAAAAATCAATTTTTTCGGTGACCCGGCCGTTGACTACTTTTCGATAAGGGCTCTCAAGAAAACCGATGTCATTGACGCGGGCAAAAGTACTCAAGGACGCAATCAGACCGATGTTCGGACCTTCCGGCGTTTCGATTGGACAAACGCGACCATAATGCGACGGATGAACGTCGCGGACTTCAAAACCCGCACGTTCGCGAGAAAGTCCACCGGGCCCCAATGCAGAAAGGCGTCGCTTATGGGTCAACTCAGCCAACGGATTCGTTTGATCCATAAACTGTGAAAGCTGACTGCGGCCAAAGAAATCTTTAATCGCCGCCGAAATTAATTTGGGGTTGATCAGATTATGCGGCATCGCAGCATCCAGATCATAAATCGACATGCGCTCAACGCATGATCGCTTCATGCGGGCCAATCCGACCCGAAACTGATTTTGAAGAAGCTCACCCACGGAACGGACACGACGATTCCCAAGGTGGTCAATATCGTCAACGCGAACATCGCCCGCGCGGAGCTTGAGCAGCATCCCGACCACCTTGATCACATCATCCCGACGCAACGTAGTTTGTTTCATCTCCTGTTCGAGACCCAATTTCTTATTGAGCATAAAACGCCCCACCACTCCAAGGTCATAGCGCTGTTGATCAAAGAAAAGCTTTTGGATCAGATCTTTCGCGCTTGCTTCGGTTGGCGGATCGCCCGGGCGGATTCGACGATAAATCGCCATTTGCGCATCGATTGAATTTCGATAAGGGTCTCTTTCAATTGTATTAATCAAACAAAGATCATCTTTGGTAACTCGGGCAATCGAAAACGATGTGACATTATTAGCAAGCAGCAACTCGATATTTTCTTTCGAAAGTTTACTTCCAGCGAGAAGAATCGGCTCCTTAGACTGGGGGTGCAAAATATCCTCAGCCAGGTATTCATTTTCGATATCCTTAAGCGTTGACTTTTCAACGCTTTTAACTTTTTCAACAGGATAAAGTTCCTTGAGAATATCGTAAGTTGAGGAATATCCGAGGGCGCGCAAAAGCGCCGTCGCAAGGATTTTGCGTCGGCGATCAATATAGGCATAGAGGACATCATTAACATCCGATTCGAACTCGAGCCACGCACCGCGATAAGGAATGATCCGAACCGAATAAATTCGTTTACCGCTCGGATGAATCGCTTCTTCCAAGGAGGCTCCGGGAGAGCGATGCAATTGGCTCACAATCACGCGTTCAGCGCCGTTAATGATAAACGTACCCGTTTCAGTCATGAGCGGGAGCTCACCAATGTAAACTTCCTGTTCCTTGGCTACACCTTTTCGGACTAAACGCAGTTTGACCTTCATCGGAGCCGCATAAGTCATACCCCGTTTTTGGCATTCCACGATGGAATATTTGGGTTTACCAAGCGTGTACCCCTCGTATTCAAGGCGACAGGTCCCATCAAAACTTTCGATCGGAAAACAATCCGCGAACGCTGATTCCAGACCCTGTCGTTTACGCCGGCGGCCACTACGATTTGACTGCAGAAACTCCTCGTAAGACTGAATCTGGATCTCAACCAGATTCGGAAGTTCCATGGTGTCCTGAATTTTGGTAAAACTTTTCCTCTTTATCAAAGGCATCATTAGATGAATGCCCTCCTTAGAATGGTGTAACCTGAACAGAAAGGTGCTTACTTGATTTCAACCTTGGCGCCCTGCGCTTCGAGAAGCTTCTTGATCTTGTCAGCTTCTTCCTTGGTCGCCCCTTCCTTGATGGTCTTCGGCGCACCTTCAACAAGATCCTTGGCTTCTTTCAAGCCGAGGCTCGTCACGGTACGAATTTCTTTAATCACATTGATTTTCTTGTCTCCCGAACTTGCCAAAACAACGGTAAAAGAGGTCTGTTCTTCAGCAGGAGCTGCACCCGCCGCGCCAGCTCCCGGCATCGCCATCGCCATGGGAACAGCCGCTGCAGCACTGACGCCGAATTTTTCCTCGAGCGCTTTCACAAGATCCGCAAGTTCAAGAACCGTCAAAGTCTCGATAGACGTCAAAATGCCCTGGAGTTTTTCAGAAATTTGTTTTGTTTCAGTTGCTTCCGTCATGATGTGTTGCCTCCTTGATTGTTTACCCTTGAATAAAAACTGTGGTTACGATGTAGCGCCTTCGGCCGCTTCCCGTTTCTTTTTTATCTCACCAAGCGCCACGACAAGATTTCGGGTGAGACCGCCCAAAACATTGACTAAACCGGCCAAGGGCGATTTGACCCGGATGACGACTTGCGTCATAAGTTCTTTACGACTTGGAAGTGTGGCAAGTTGCTTTACGAAATCTTCGCCGTGAACCTGACCTTCAAAAATGACTCCGCTAGCTTTCCACTTATTATTCGCTTTCCCAAAATCAACAATTTTTTTCGAAATATCCTGCGGATCTTTTTCGCCGAACGTCACAATGACCGAACCCGTCAAAAACTTCTCAGCAGTTGGCACTTTCAGCTTTTCAAAAAGCTTTCTCGCCATGGAATGCTTTATAACGAGAGACCGCCTCGAAACTTTCTCCAGATTTTTTCGAACTTCGGAAATTTCAGAAACTGAAATATTTTGAAAATTTGAAAAAAACGCGTAAGGGCTTTTTTCAAACTCTTTCACAATTTCTTGAAACATTAATTCTTTTTCGAATGATGGCATCGAATTACAGCGCTCCTGTACTAAGCTTGATCCCAGGCCCATGAGTCGCCGAGATCGTCACACTCCTGAGATATTCACCCTTACTGATTTGAGGCTTTGCATCGCGTACCGCTTTAATCACCACGCGAGCATTTTCAAGAATCGCTTCCTCGCTAAATGACAGTTTTCCGCATACCGCGTGAAGCCCTGCCGTCTTATCACTTTTAAATTCAATACGTCCTGCCTTTACCTCTTTAACCGCTTTCGCAATCTGCGGCGTCACTGTTCCGGTCTTGGGTGTCGGCATCAATCCCTTCGGTCCAAGAACACGACCGAGTTTACTCACCTCACGCATCATATCGGGATGGGCTACCACAACGTCAAAATCGAGAAAACCGTTTTTCACTTTTTCAACAAGATCTTCCCCACCGACAATATCAGCGCCAGCTTCTTCCGCGTCCTTGACGGTTTCGCCTTTCGTGAAACAAATAACCCGAACCGAGCGGCCGCTTCCGTGAGGAAGACTTACCGTTCCGCGAACGTTTTCGTCGCCCGCCTCAGCCTTAATTCCGAGCTGAAAATTGAGCGAAATAGTTTCATCGGATTTACCCGGTTCCACTTTTTTCAAAATCTTCACAGCTTCCGGCAGCGAATACGCCTTCTCAAGATCAACCAGACTTGCTTTTTTTTGATATCGTTTACTTCTCATCATCAATTCCTTTATTTAAGAACTTCAATCCCCATACTGCGGGCCACGCCTTCGACAATCTTCACGGCGCTTTCAACTTTGTTTGTGTTCAGATCGGGCATCTTGGTTTTGGCAATTTCAATCGCCTGTTCCCGGGTAAGTTTCCCGATAATCTGACGCCCCGGCTCTGAAGAAGCCTTAGCTAACCCCACCGCTTTTTTAATCGCCGCCGAAATCGGAGGGTTTTTCAAAATAAACGTAAAAGACTTATCTTTATAAACCGTTAACAGCACCGGAAGAATTGTCCCTGGCCTGTCTTTCGTTCGCTCATTAAACTGTTTACAAAACTCCATAATGTTCACGCCATGTTGACCCAGCGCAGGACCAATTGGCGGCGCAGGATTTGCCTGCCCACCGGGGATCTGTAACTTGATTTTCACCTGAATTTCTTTAGCCATTTTTTAAACCTTTTCGACTTGCCAATATTCTAGTTCAACGGGTGTCGGCCGGCCAAATATGGTGACCGTAACGCGCAGCTTCCCGCGATCCGGATTAATTTGTTCAATAACTCCGTTAAAATTTGCGAAAGAACCCTCTTTAACACGAACGCTTTCTCCCTCGGAAAACTCAACTTTAGGCTTCGGCTTCGTCATCTTCTCTTCCTGTTCCTCGATGATCGCTCCGACTTCCCTCTCTGAAAGCGGGAGAGGCTTTTTGCCTGATCCAACAAACCCGGAAATTCCCGGGGTGTTTTTTACAAGATACCAGCTTTCGTCAGTCAGCTCCATCTTGACGAGGATGTACCCGGGAAAGAACTTTCTTTCGCTGATTCTTTTTTTCCCAGCCTTCACTTCACTGACTTTTTCGGTAGGAATTAGCACATCATGAATGTAATGTGAAAGTCCCTCGGTTTCTGCTCGGCTGATGAGACTGGACCGTGCTTTTGACTCAACGCCCGTCTGCGTATGTATGACGTACCACTTTACATCTGCCATAAGATCAACCGATCAACAGCCGAATTAAATTCGAAATGAAAAAATCACAGACGGCAATAAAGAAGGCTGTAATAAACGTTGCGACAATCACCACGACTGTGGCCTGCCAAAGCTCATTCCACGTAGGCCACGTGACTTTAGCTAGTTCTTCTTTCGTCTGATGTAAAAAATTTCCCGTTTTTTGAAACATATAAAGCTTATATCCCTTTTTTTTGATGACCGCAGGCCTGGCAGGACTCGAACCTGCAACATGCGGTTTTGGAGACCGCCGCTCTACCAATTGGAGCTACAGGCCTTTATCCCGTTAGAAGCTTTAAACTTCCGATTGAAGGACAATTTCTTTACCCTCAATATGTCACAAGTCTTAAACTGCTTTTAGGCATTGAACAAACGGACATGAGCCAAATACATGATGGCCCATACATCTTACAAACAAGACCGGCAAAGCCGATTCAAAAACTTTTACTTTTTCTCTTTAAAAAGAACATGTTTACGACAACTCGGACAATATTTTTTCCTCTCGAGTTTGTCGGGGTTCTTTTTTTTATTTTTTCTCGTCCAATAGGTCTGCTTGCAATCGCAAGTAGAGACTAGGGAAATAATCTCCTGCATCTGAAATAAAACCTTTTCCTTTGGTCAAAAAATATGTTATGGGCTCAACACAGGTATAGGAATTTCAGGGGCGCCACTAAACACCCTAAAAATCGCTGAAGATTCGCCTGAACTTCGCTGAAAATACGGGATTAACGAGACGTTAAGCGATAATCTCGCTGACCACACCTGCACCAACCGTTTTACCACCCTCACGGATAGCAAACCGGAGTTCTTTTTCCATGGCAACCGGTGTAATCAGTTCCGCTTCAACCGCGACATTGTCACCCGGCATTACCATTTCTACGCCAGCCGGCAACGTCACGATACCCGTCACGTCTGTGGTGCGGAAGTAAAACTGCGGCCGATACCCCTTGAAGAACGGAGTATGACGTCCTCCCTCTTCCTTGCTTAAAATATAGACTTGCGCTTTAAATTTCTTGTGAGGTGTTACGCTTCCCGGTTTAGCGATAACCATCCCACGCTCAAGCTGTTCCTTTTCAATACCGCGAAGGAGAAGCCCGACGTTATCTCCGGCACGGCCTTCATCAAGGAGCTTTCGAAACATCTCAACTCCCGTGACTACGGACTTCATGGAAGCTTCTTTGAGTCCAATAATCTCAACTTCATCGTTAACCTTGATGATTCCGCGCTCAATCCTACCCGTCCCCACGGTGCCGCGACCAGAAATCGAAAATACGTCCTCAACAGGCATCAAAAACGGTTTTTCAATATCCCGCTTCGGCTCGGGAATAAAATCATCCAACGCCTTCACAAGATCCATAATACACTGAGATGCTTTTTCATCCGTCGGATTTTGCGCTGCTGGCAAACTCGAACCACGAATAATCGGGGTTGTATCTCCCGGGAAATCGTACTTTTTCAGAAGATCACGAACCTCAAGCTCAACAAGATCAAGAAGCTCAGAATCATCAACGAGGTCACATTTATTCAAAAAAACCACAATCGCGGGGACGCCAACCTGGCGGGCGAGCAAAATGTGCTCACGGGTCTGGGGCATTGGGCCATCCGCTGCAGAAACGACGAGAATGGCACCGTCCATCTGAGCCGCACCCGTGATCATGTTTTTAATGTAGTCCGCATGGCCAGGGCAGTCAACGTGCGCATAATGACGCTTATCAGACTCATATTCAACGTGCGAAACCGCGATCGTCAAAATCTTGGAATCATCACGAACCGTCCCACCCTTAGCAATATCCGAATACTCACGAACGGTCGCCATGCCCTTAGCCGCGAGAACTTTCGTCATGGCGCAAGTGAGGGTTGTCTTTCCATGGTCAACGTGACCAATGGTGCCAACGTTTACGTGCGGTTTTGTACGCTTGAATTGTTCTTTTGCCATGGCCGACTCTCCTTAAAATTGGTTTTCAATTTTATCTCAGCTGGAGACGGGGCTTGAACCCGTGACCTCGTCCTTACCAAGGACGTGCTCTACCAACTGAGCTACTCCAGCACTACGACTTTGCTTAACCGATTTTTTTGTCCAGCAAAATCGAGCACTGCAAATTACACAAAAAAATTTCTTAAAACATGGAAAATTCGAATTTTAGAAAAGACTGAAGACAAATACTGCCCACAAACAGAGACAGCATGCTCCTTAAAGGAAAGGCCGTATTCTAGTCATATCGAAAGAGCCGTCAAGTTTTTTTTACACTTTTTTTTAAGAAACTATACCCGCCCCCTCAATCGGTTCGGGTATTTTCAAAAGCTCCGGAACATTCTGATTTATACGCCCGAACCTTGTGAGGGAAAAGAATTTGCTGTGGCACGGCTTAACAACTTTCAATTCAGGGAGATTCTCCCTCAAGTAAAAATATAATTCTCCGAATAAATCCTAGGTGAAAGATTTTTTAATTTTCTCAAACAAGCTTGTTTTAACCGGGGCAATCCCACCGGCTCCCAAAAACTGGAGTACCTGATCTTCGGCAAAATTGTAACCTATTTTTTTCATGGCGAGCATGACGGTCACATAAACCAGATCCTGAGGAACAGACAAATTATAAAACGTTTGTCCTTGAACATTCACCTTGATGTGTTTTTCTTTCTGCAAACCAGTCAGGGCTTCAACCAGCGTAATGTCCCCGATTGAAATAATGAACTCGTCAATCATGACCCGAGCATTGACCTTAGATAAATGCTCCGAATCGGCCGCATCAATATTTTCAGGAACGGAAGATGACTGCTTTTTAATGGTTTTCAACTCCATCACATTAAAACCATTCCTCGGAGAGTGTATGACATTGAGGTTGCGAAGATACAATCCAACGGTTCTAAACCGGAAAATTCCCGCAGGAATTTTTGTGGTATCTAGTGAAACAATCACCAGAGGGATGTCTGCCATCAGCCCCGAGCCATAATGGTAGGGGTTTCCAATCTCCAGCCCGTGGATTTCAAATCCCGTATTTTTCCAATCCATCTTAACGGAACTTATCTCAACTGGAGATCCCAACTGCCAACTCAAGGTATGTTTCACCACCTGGCGAATAGTCCAGGTATGAAAAATCAGGGCAACCACGGAAAGAATCACCGCCCATCGCATGAGATTAAATATAAGTTTGATCAATATGCTAATCATGGTCTCTCCTTAACTTTACATATCGGCACTCTCAAAGATGCCTTGAAACCTTCTGAAACCTAAATATTGTTCTTCCTTCTGTTAAGTTCCAATTTGCGTTAAATCTGAGCTCCTCGCAGAACAAAAGAACTCGTACCCTATTTTTTCATCTACCGCAACATTGAAAGAACACAATTCCATATACAACTTAAGTTAACCTTTGCACCAATCTTTACCTTTGCTTTGCTACGCTTATTTGCTACATTATCCTCTGATACAATTTTGTACTAAAATGACTCAGCCGGGTCTCCGTTCAGGAGAAGAGCTTTTGCTCCAAAAAATACGTTTCTACAATGACTACGAGGGTAAACTATGAAAGACTTCGAAGATAAGATTGTTCTGATAACGGGCGGGACCGGCTCCTTCGGAACCGCACTGCTAAAAAAATTTATTCATACAGGCATCATGGACCAGCTTCGCGAAATTCGCATTTTCAGCAGAGATGAGTTAAAGCAAGACCTGATGCGGAATAAATTCAATATCAAAAAAATCAAATATTATATCGGCGATGTACGGCATCGAGCCAGCGTAGACCAAGCCATGCAAAATGTTAATTTCGTATTTCACGCGGCCGCTCTGAAGCAAGTACCCTCTTGTGAATTTTTTCCGCTGGAAGCCATTCAGACCAATGTCCTTGGAAGTTCAAACGTCATCCGCTCCGCAATCGCCAACGAGGTGGAAAAGGTGATTATGCTAAGCACCGACAAGGCGGTCTATCCCATCAACGTTATGGGGATGAGTAAAGCATTAATGGAAAAGCTGGTGCAAGCAGAGTCCCGATTAAACCATGTTAAAACGGTCGTCTGCGCCGTGCGGTATGGCAATGTCATGTGCTCACGAGGATCAGTGATCCCGCTTTTCATCCAACAGATTAAAAATAACAGCCCGATCACCGTCACGGCCCCCGAGATGACCCGCTTTATGCTCTCCCTGGACGATGCGGTCAACCTCGTTATTTTTGCATTTCTTAATGCACAACACGGCGACGTCTTCATCAAAAAGGCGCCCGCTTGCACGGTGGGAGATCTAGTCGATGTATTAAAAAAGATTTTCCACTCCTCCGCCCCCGTCAAAGCAATCGGAGTGAGACAAGGTGAAAAGATCCATGAAACACTGGCTTCGTCCATGGAAATGATGCGCTCCAAGGATTTGGGGGATTTTTATCAGATTAAGCCAGATAACCGAGACCTTAATTATCAGCTATACTTTGATGAAGGCCAGATGACCGCTGAAAATTTTAAAGATTATACTTCGGATAATACCGTCCGGCTGAACCCTGCAGAAATTGAAGCTCTGCTTTTAAGCCTGTCCGAAGTAAAAAAGGAACTTGAGGATAAATGAGAGCTTTAGTCACGGGAGGAGCGGGGTTTATCGGCTCGAACCTGGTTAGGTTATTAATTGAAAAAAAACACAAAGTCACTGTACTTGACAATTTGTCGACAGGACACCTGAGCAATCTGGGACCTTTCCCCAGCATCAAATTTATTAGAGGAGACACTCGTGACGAAAGAGCGATTTCAAAGGCCTTGCGAGGCATTGACATTGTTTTTCATCTGGCTGCATCAGTCGGCAATTCCCTTTCCATCAAGAAGCCCGTCTACGATTCAGAAACAAATGTTTTAGGAACCCTTAAGCTGTTACAGGCCGCTCACAAAAATCGTATAAAAAAAATAGTCTATTCATCATCGGCTGGTATTTTGGGGGAACTCAAAGAACTGCCCATCAACGAAAATCACCCGACCAACCCCATCTCGCCGTACGGCGTCAGTAAATTGGCGGCCGAAAAGATGTGTCTGGTTTACAATAATTTATACGGCATGAAAAACGTCTGCCTGAGATATTTCAATGTATATGGAATTAACCAGCGGTATGACGCTTACGGGAACGTCATTCCAATTTTTGCCCGGCGAATTATCCGAAAACAACCCCTCCTTATCTTTGGAGACGGATATCAAACCCGAGATTTTGTTAACGTTATTGATGTGGCAAGAGCCAATTATCAAGCCGCCATCACCGGAAAAGTCGCGGGAGCTTTTAACATTGCAAGCGGCACCTCCATTACCATCAACAAGCTCGCATATATGATGATGCAAACCTCTCACACGGCCATCTCCCTCCGGCACAAAAAACCGCGTCTGGGGGATGTTCGGGATAGTCTGGCAGACATTTCGGCCGCACAAAAAGCTTTTGCCTTCAAACCTTCTGTCAGCCTAGAAGAAGGTTTGGGAAAATACATGTCTTGGGCAAGCCAAAATAGGTTTTGAGGAGATCTATCGAATGAAAAAGAAAATATTGATTTTGGGTGCAACCGGAATGCTGGGACACGTCTTAATGCGACATCTTTCTTCCCTGCCCGGGTATGAGGTTCATGGAACTGCTAGAAGTCCTGCAATCGTCGCCAAGTTTTTCCCTTCTGACCTGGCCGACCATTTCCGACACGATACGGTAGATGCCATCAATATTGACTCGGTCATCCGGGCCCTTGCGGCGGTGGAGCCCGATATCGTCATCAACTGCATCGGCCTCATCAAACAGCTCCCGATCGCCCACGACCCCCTCTCTGCCATTACCATTAATGCGCAACTTCCCCATCGGATTTCCCTGATTAGTAAAACCGCAGGGGCGCGCATGATTCATATTAGTACGGATTGCGTTTTTAACGGACAGAAGGGTCATTACACCGAAAACGATCCCTCAAACGCTGAAGACCTTTATGGAAGAACCAAGTACTTGGGAGAAGTAAGTTACCCGCATTGCATCACCCTGCGAACTTCCATCATCGGCCACGAGTTGGAAAAGGGGTACGGCCTGGTCGACTGGTTTTTGGCCCAGCATGGAACGGTTCGAGGATTTACCAAAGCCATTTATTCAGGCTTCCCGACAATTGAACTGGCACGAATTCTGTCTGATTACATCTTACCTAATGAAAAGCTCAGTGGGGTCTATCATGTTTCCTCAAACCCTATCTCTAAATTTGACCTCCTTAAAATAATTGCCGAAAGATATAAAAAACAAATCACCCTGGAAGCTTACGATAATTTTGTCCTTGACCGTTCACTGAATGGGACAAGGTTTTGTGAAACCACAGGGTATACACCACCCCAATGGCCGGAGCTCATTGATCTTATGTATCGCGATTATGTATCTCATCAAACCTGGTATCAAAAATCTCACTAAAAGTAGAGAAAGCGGAGGAAACAAGGGATGAAGTTAAAAGTGATGACCATCTTAGGAACCCGCCCGGAAATCATCAAACTTTCTCGAATCATCCATCAGCTCGATAAGGATTTTCACCACATTCTGGTCCACACGGGACAAAACTACGCTCATGAATTAAACGAAATCTTTGTCCAGGAAATGCAAATAAAAAAACCTGATTATACTCTCTCAGTCGGCAGTGACCGACTTGCGGATACTATCGGTAAAATCATCAGTGAAAGCGACAAGATCATGGAAACCGAGAACCCGGACGCGCTCTTTGTCTTAGGCGATACCAATAGCTGTTTGTCCGTCATTCCGGCCAAACGGCGAAAAATTCCGATTTTTCACATGGAAGCCGGCAACCGTTGTTTTGATGCCCGTGTCCCCGAAGAAATCAACCGCAAGATCGTGGATCATACCAGCGATATCAATCTGACTTACAGCGAATTTGCTCGGAAAAATTTGCTACAGGAGGGTCTTCCGGCGGACCGGATTATCAAGGTGGGCAGCCCCATGAGAGAGGTCTTGAATTTTTACGCTGGCAAAATAGATCAATCTTCAATTCTTGAAAAATTGAATTTAAATACCGAAAATTTCTTCCTGGTCAGCTGTCATCGTGAGGAAAACGTTGATTCACCGACCCAGTTACAAAGGTTCATTGAAGTACTCAACAAAATCAGTCGGGAATTCAATCTGCCCGTACTCGTCACCACTCATCCCAGAACCCGGAAACGAATTGAACAACAAAACTTCAAACTAGATTCCTCCATTCAACTTCTTAAGCCCTTCGGCTTTTTTGATTATGTGAAACTACAACAGTCCGCCAAGGTCACTTTGTCCGATAGCGGCACAATTACGGAAGAGGCTTCCCTCCTCAATTTTCCGGCCCTCAACCTCAGAGAATCTTTTGAGAGGCAGGAAGGGATGGATGAAGCGGCTGTCATGCTGACTGGATTGGATTGCTCTAGGGTGATTCAGGGAATCAGAAATTTGGAAAGCCGGTCTCGCGGAACCCAAAGGGAACTCCCGATTGTTGGCGACTATCTTCCGGATAATGTTTCAATCAAAATTTCCAGGATTATTTTCAGCTATATCAATTTCATCAACGAAAAAGT
>CAYULU010000004.1:0-3344 GCA_964445745.1 uncultured bacterium
CAGAGTCACCTGTGCTACCGTTACACCATTCCCCAATGAAAGTAATAAACCCAAAACCTTGTCGGCGGGAAGAGCCTCACGGACGATCCCGCTTTTCCTCACGACAAGGACGCAAAACGGATGAAATTATAGCGAGTCCCGCCGCTTCGTGCAACGCACAACGTTGTGTAATTTTACACAGGACGCTTCTGCTCGAGCTTGCCCCAGGTGTCACGGAGCGTAACAATCCGGTTAAAAACAGGTTGCCCGGGCCGGGAGTCTTTTGGATCCACAAAGAAATAACCCGTACGTTCAAACTGGACACGCTCCCCCGGCGCCATCTGACCCAAAGCCGGTTCGAGCTTCGCGTGTTTCAAAACCTCCAACGAGTGGGGGTTCATGTTGACAAAGATATCTTTTCCCTCCGGAAAATCACTAGGGTCCTTCGCGCTAAAGAGAGGATCGTAAAGCCGCACTTCCGGTGCAATGGAATGCTTCGCCGATACCCAGTGAATGGTCCCCTTCACCTTTCGCCCGTCCGGAGGGTTATTGCCGCCGCGCGTCTCGGGATCATAGGTGCAATGGACCTCCTGCACGTCACCGGTCGCAGGGTCCTTGATGACTTTTTCACACTTGATAAAGTAAGCATAACGCAGACGAACTTCTTTCCCTGGCGTCAGGCGGAAATATTTTGGCGGAGGCACCTCACGGAAATCCTCCTGCTCAATGTAAAGTTCACGGCTAAACGGCACTTTGCGCGATCCCGCAGAGGGATCTTCGGGATTATTCACCGCTTCTAGCTCTTCGGTCTTCCCTTCCGGGTAGTTTGTAATCACCACTTTGAGCGGTTTAAGCACAGCCATCATGCGCGGCGACGTTTTGTTGAGCTCTTCGCGAATCGCATTTTCGAGCACCCCCATATCAATGGTGCTGTTAAATTTAGCAACGCCGATCTGGTCACAAAAATTGCGAATGGACGCGGGTGTATAACCTCGCCGGCGGAATCCCGAGATGGTGGGCATCCTTGGATCGTCCCAGCCGGAAACAATCTTCTGCTGGACAAGCCTGAGAAGAACCCGTTTACTTAAAACTGTATGGGTCAGGTTGAGCCGGGCAAACTCGATTTGCTGGGGCTGATGGATTCCCAGTTCCACCAGGAACCAGTCGTAAAGCGGCCGATTGTTTTCAAATTCAAGTGTGCAGAGGGAGTGTGTAATACCCTCGATCGAATCTGAAATGCAGTGAGTAAAATCATACATCGGATAAATACACCATTGGTCGCCGGTCCGGTGATGCGAGGCCCGTTTAATCCGATACATCGTGGGATCTCGCATATTCATATTGGGGGAAGCCATATCAATCTTCGCGCGAAGAACACGAGACCCATCGGGGAATTCGCCTGCGCGCATCCGCTTAAAAAGATCCAGATTTTCTTCAACCGGGCGGTCGCGGTAAGGGCTGTTTTTACCGGGTCGGGTCAATGTTCCCCGATACTCCCGCTGTTCATCCGCCGTCAAATCGCAAACATAGGCCTTTCCCTTTTGGATAAGGGTCATGGCATGCTGATAGAGCGGCTCAAAATAATCCGAAGCGTAATATTCCCGATCTCCCCAGTCGAACCCAAGCCACCGGACATCCTCCCGAATCGAGTTTACATACTCGCTTTCTTCTTTTTCGGGATTGGTGTCATCAAACCGCAGGTTGCAAAGCCCCTGGTAGTCCCGGGCGATGCCAAAACTGATGCAAATCGCCTTGGCGTGACCAATGTGGAGGTAGCCGTTCGGCTCCGGCGGAAAGCGCGTATGCACCCGCCCGCTGTTTTTACCACTGGCGAGATCCTGATCGATAATGTCCCGGATAAAATTTGAATGTTTTTTTTGAGGTTCCACCCTTCAGGTCTCCATGATGACAAAAATCGGGAACGGCTCCCTGGCCCTTTAAAACAACTGTCCCCGGTTATTAAAATTACAAACTCGTCTCTTTGATAACAAGGATTCTTCGATAAAGCAGGTGAGACATCTTTCAAAGCTTACTGGGTCGAGATTATATCAGATTCCCTGAAGAGCCAAACCTACGATTTTAAAGAAGGAATGAAGAAAGGCGCTTCAGACAGGTTTCTTTTCCAAGGAGGCTCATGAGCTCAAAAATACCCGGGCTGGCGATCCCTCCGGTCAGGACAAACCGGAGCGGATGAATGATATCTTTCGGTTTGAGTCCTGCAGATTCAGCCACCTGCTTTGTCTTCTGATCAAGAAGCGGGACATCTTCAAAGTCTTCCAGTCCCTCGAGTTGCCCCCGAAGCTGATGAAGAAGATCCATGACCGGCTTGTTCGCCTTGATCTCACTCATCATCGGATGATCTTTGGAGTCGGGCTCGGAAAAACAGTACGCCGCCTGATCCATCAGCTGTCCCCACGTTTCGATTCGCGGACGATACAACGCAATAAGCTTCCGCCATTTTCTTTCTTCGAGCAAACTTCCCTTCGCCTTCCAAAATTCCGTGATTCGTGTTTCATAATCTTCCGGCCGGATTTTGCGGATATGTTGTCCGTTCAGCCATAAAAGCTTTTCCGGATTAAAACACGCCGCCGACTTGATAATCCGTTTCAGTGAAAACTTCTTGATGAGTTCCTGCAGGGTAAAAATTTCCTGGTTATCCCCCGGATTCCAGCCCAGGAGCGCCAGATAATTCAATAGCCCTTCAGGAAGAAAGCCCTGTCTCCGGTATTCCGTAACCGCAACGGCCCCGTGGCGCTTGGAAAGCGGCGTTCCGTCCGTGCCCAGGATCAGTGGTAAATGTCCGTACTTGGGAGATTTCCATCCAAGCGCCCGCTGGATCAAGATGTGACGCGGGGTATTCGGCAAGTGATCGTCGCCACGAATCACATGGGTCACTCCCATATCATGGTCATCAACGATCACCGCAAGATGGAAAGTCGGGAAACCGTCAGACTTCATAATTACCAGATCTTCAAAATCTGCGGTGGGATATTCAACTTTCTCTTTTACGATATCGTCAAAAATAACTTTCTGATCTTTCGGCATCCGGAATCTGAGTGCGCCTTCTGATTCATAAGCAAAACCCTTTTCGGTCAGTTCCTTGGCGACCTCCCGATATCGATCCAACCGGTTGCTCTGATGTTCAATCGCCTCGTCCCAGTCCAGCCCAAGCCACTTGAGAGAAGCCAGAATCTCCTGTTCAAATTCCGGGGTTGAACGCAGTCGATCCGTGTCCTCGATACGAAGGAGAAATTTTCCTCCCTGTTGGCGGGCATATAAAAAATTAAAAAGCGCGGTCCGGACACCTCCGATATGGAGATACCCGGTCGGGGAAGGGGCAAAACGAACTCGGATGTTTGACATAG